>NZ_CAXTHK010000002.1:0-93219 GCF_964244045.1 uncultured Jatrophihabitans sp.
CAGCAACGCAGAGCTGTACGCGAACGATTTACACCACTCCCCGGGGCACGACCGTTGGACCGGTCGCGGCAGAGACTGTGCAGCGCGGGGCGTCGGAGCGGATGCGGGTGTGGACGTTTGCTCGAGCGAGCGATGGGCGGTGTGCTCGTCGGCGACAGCACGTCGCTCGCCCGCGGCGCGGTCGCGGTGGTTCTGGGTGTCGCGTAGTGCGGCTGGGCGGTGGGCGGCAGGCACCGGGGCCAGTCGGACACGAGTCGCAGGTCTAGGTCGCGGGCGCGGTGGGCGTTGTCCAACGGTCGTTGTGCAGCGAGGATGGTGAGCCGGTTCGTGACGTCGTAGCCGGTCGCTTCGGCGCGGGCGAGGTGCTCGGCCAGGGTGGGCCAGTGCGGGTCGTCGACGAGGCCTTCGCTAAGACCGACCGCGAGGTCGGCCCAGCGGGTTGCGGGCTTGCCGGTGGTTGCAGGTGCGGGGCGGGCGGGTTCGGGCAGGCGCTCGGCGATGCGTTGGCGGGCCAGAGCGCGGGGGTCTTCGGTCCATTCGTGGCCGCGGTCAAGCACGTCGTTGATGACGGTTGTGGGGGCGAGACCGAACTGGTCGGCGGTGGCGTTGGCGCGGGCGAGCCACGTCTCGGCGGGCAGCGCTCCGATGACGTCGGCGGCGCGGCGGGCCGCGTGTACGCGTCCTTCGATGGTGTCCAGGCGGTCAGCGAACGGTGCGGTGCGGTCGGCGATGACCTGGTCGGCCAGCGGGGCAGCGGACTCGAGGCCGGCGCGCAGCGCCGCGGCGCCGTCGCTGTGCAGCAGTTCGGCGGGGTCCTTGCCGTGGGTCACGACCAGGTGGCGTGGGTCTTCGCCGCGGGCGACGAGCTGCCAGAACGCGCGGTGCGCGGCCTGTTGTCCGGCGCGGTCATTGTCGGTGGCCACGACGATAGGTGCGCGCGTGGGTGCGTCGGGGCCGTGGTCGCAGGTGCTGATGTAGGGGCGCAGGGCGTCGGCTTGGGTGTAGGTGAACGCGATACCGAGCGGCGCGACGCCGACGTAGTCGGTGCTGCCGTCGGGGTTGGTGCCGGCGAGGGTGACGGCCAGGGCGTCCATTGGGCCTTCGACGACAACGGGGGTGGCGCCGGCGGCGAGCGCCGCGGCGTGCTCGGCTAGCCCGTACAGCGTGTGGCCCTTGGTGAACAGGTCGGTGTCGGCGGTGTTGAGGTATTTCGGTCCGGCGTTGTCCTCGTCGGTCTTGGCGGGGTTGCGGCGGCCGATGAAGCCGAGCGTCTCGATGCCGCTGGTGTCGGTGGTGGGGTCGTGGTCGAGGTTGATGCCCTTGATGGGGAACACCAGGCGGTCGCGGAATCGGTCGACGATATTGCCGGTGCGGGTCTGGGTGCCGAGCCCTGCGCCGAGGATCTCGACGTCGCTGGCGCCGTTGCGGCGCAGGTGGTTGGTCAGCGCGGTCCAGTTGCTGGGGGCGTAGCCGACGACGGCGCGCGGGTCGTCGCTCAGGTCGGTGCCCAGACGTTCGCGTGTGTAGTCGGCGGCCCAGGTGTCGTTGTAGTGGCGGGTGAAGAAGTCTTCGGCGAGCGTGTTGAGCTCGACGAGCCGTTCGCGGGGGACCGCGGCGGTGGCCCAGAAGTGTTCGCGGTTCTGCTCGGCTTCGGCGCGCGAATGGTCGGCCTGCTCCCACCTTTCGACCAACAGTGGAAACGAAGCTCGGGTGAAGTCGTCGGCGAGGTCGGTGTTGAACGGGTCGCTGTTGCCGTCGTCGGTGTCTGGGTCGGGTGCGTCGCCGTCGCTGACCTCCGGTGGCAGGTCGTCGCGGACCAGGCTTTCCAGCCAGTCCTCGTCGGTGCCCTCGACGCCGCTTTCGCCGTCGACGTAGGCGAAGGTGGGTGCCGGTTCGGGTTCGGGCGCCGGTTCGGCGGTGGGTGCGAACGTGGCGGTGGGCGCGGCGCTGGGGTCGGTGATCATGGCGACGCGCCACACAAGTGCGGTGGCCAGCTCATCGGGGTGCAGCGGTTCGTCGTCGGGTTGTCCGCCTTGGAGCAGGTCGTAGGACAGCGCGAGGATCTGGTGCGGTTCCCAGCTGCCGGTGTTGCCGGCGGCGACACCGGCGCCTTGGTCGGGGGTCGTTGCGGCGGTGACGGCGGCGACAAGTGAGGGCCAGGCGGGGTCGGCCATGACTCGTGCGGCGTTTTGCTCGCCGACGACGTCGACCAGGTCGCTGGTCCACGGCGGGCGCAGGGTGTCGGATTCGGACTGGTCGGTCGCGGTCATCGCGGCGGGGGACAGGTGCCCGGCCAGGCGCCACCAGAGCGCGGCGGCGGGTTGTTCGTCGGGCAGCGGCGAGGTGCCGGCGGCGGACCGGGTGAGGGCGGCGGCGTCGATACCGGCGCGGTCGATGGCGGTGAGCCGGTCGGCGAGAGTGGGCCAGTAGGGGTCGCTGGTGATGCGTGTGTCGACGCTGTCTGCGAGCGGTGCCCACTTCGCCGCGGCGGCGTCGGGGTTGCCGAGCACGCGGGTGATCCGTTGGTCGAGCATGCGTTGGGTGCGGGCCTCGGCGGTCGAGGGCTGGGTCGGGCCGGTGGGTCGCCGGTCGGTGTCCTCGACGGCGTGGGCGGCGCGCCATACGGCGAGGTCGGCGATCAGTTCAGGGTCGTGGTGGGTCTGGTCGACCAAGGGCAGCGCCCAGGTTGGTGCGCTGGTCGGGGTCCAGTGCCGTGCTTGCGTCATCAGCTCGTCGCGGTATCGCTTGACCAGGTCAGCTCGTTCGTGCAGGTCCTTGGCCCAGCCGGGGTCGGCAGCGAGCGTCGCGGGGACACCGGTGAGCCATGGCAGTGGTCCGGGCGCGGAGGCGTGTTGACCGCTGGGGGACAGTCGCCAGTCGAGCACTGCGGCGGGGTCGCGGGCGTCGGCCAGGCCGCGGCTGGTCGCGACTGCGGCGCCGAGCGCGGCGGCGGGGTCGTGTCCGTCGAGGCTGAGCAGTGCCAGGTGCGAACGCAGCGCGGGGTAGGCCTCGGCGCTGGTAATGCCGGCGACCGTCTGCTCGGCGGTCGCGTCGATGGCGGCGAGCCGGTCGGGTCCGAGGTGGTCTTCGGCGGCCAGGTTGAGCAGGTAGTGGTAGCGGGCGGCGGTCGCTTCGAGCATCACGTCGGCGCGGGTGAGTTCGCGGCGTTGGCTCGTGGCCGACATGGGAGAGGCGTCGCGGGCCAGGACGCGGGTGAGGATGTCGCCGGCGGTGGGCGGCAGCAGTGCGTCACGGGTGATGACGCTGTGCGGGTCGCCGTCGCCGGCGGTGGTCAGGTACACGTGGTTGGCGTGGCGGCCGCGGGTCATCGCGACGTAGAGCAGTTGGCGCGACTCGTCGCCGGTGGCGACGGTGTAGCAGGTGTCGGCGGTGATGCCCTGCGCGCCGTGGACGGTGGAGGCGTAGCCGAGCTGCACCCGCTTGCGGACGTAGCGGGCGGGCAGGGTCACGTGCCGGTTGCTGGCGCCGTTGGCGTCGAGGTGGGTGACCGACAGCGAGCCGTTGTCGTTGACCGCGTCGACGCGCCACCGGTCACCGTTCTTCACCCAGTCGGTTGCGCTGATGCGGATCCGCCGGTTGTTTTTTCGGGTGATGATCGTGTCGCCGGCGGACGCGCGGACCCCGCCGGACAGGTGCGCTTCACGGCCGGTGACAGCGGCGATCGGCATGCCGGTCTGCTCGGCAAGCCCACGCAGCCGGTCGCTGCGGGCGCGCTCGTTGAGTTCGACGACGAGGTCGCGGGTGGGGGCCAGCATGATCGGGTCGGCGCCGCGGGCACGGTCGCTGCTCCAGGCGGCGTAGGCGTCTTCGGTGACGGTGGTGAGGTCGCCGACGTGGACGCGGCCGTGGTCGAGGTAGTAGGCGATCGCGGCGGGGTCGCCGTCGCGCAGCGCCAGCGATGCTGCTCCTTCGGCGTGGTTCGGGGCTCCGGTGGACGGGTCGGTGAACCGCATGACCTGGCTCAACGTGACCGCACCGTGCTCGTGCGCCAGGTCTCGCAGCGCGCCACCGGCGCCGATCGCGGCGAGCTGCTGGTCGTCGCCGATCAACCGGACGGATGCGCCTTGGCCGGTGATGTGCTCGATCGCCTCGGCCAGGTGCGGCGTGCCGGCCATGCCGGCCTCGTCGATGACGACGAGGGTGTCGGGCCCGATCTGGTTGAGCCAGGCGGGCGGTTCACCCTCGCCGCCGCGCAGGTGGTGGATCAGTTTCGCCAGGGTGTCGGTGGCTGTGCAGCCGCCCGGGCCGATCTCCTCGCGCAGCACCGCTGCGGCGCCGGCCGAGGGCGCGAGGCCGATGACAGTGCCTCCGGACTCGCTCCAGGCACGGGACAGCACCCGCATGGCGGTCGTCTTGCCGGTACCTGCAGGGGCCAGGGCGAGCTGCACCCGCGCACCGGAAGTGGCGAGCTCGTGGACCAGCTGCACCTGTCCGGGGTTGAGCGTGACACCGTTCGCCGTCGACTCGAGCAGCGCAACAGTGAGCACGCCAGCGTCGACGGTGCGGCCGTCGCGCCGCGCGCCGGCGGCGACGATGGATTCCTCGGCGGCGATAATTTCGGCTGAGGTGTAGCGGGCGGCACCGGCGACGGTGAACACCGACGACCCGTCCGAGCGGCGCAGTTTCGCTGGGTCCTTGCCGGCGGCGGTGATCGGGTCGCGCTCGTCGAGCAGGATCGAACGTGCCGGGTCGAGCGCGGTGGCGACGATGTCGTCGACGGCGCGGTCGAGGTCGGCGTAGCGCACGCCGGCCTCGCGCACGACCCGTTCGGCCTCGGCGCGAACGTGGTTGGCCAGCCAGGTGGCGCGCTCGTTGGATACCGTGGACAGCACCTTCTCGGCCGACTGTTCGACCCATCGGCGGGTCACGGCTGTCGGTGCGGTGCGGGTTCGTCGTGTCGCGCGGTGCGCTCCGTTGCGGTCGAATGTGCGCCGGCCGCCGCCGCGCAACGCGTCGCGCACGAAGTAGTGCAGCCTCGATTCGTCGCCTAACACCGCCACGGCCTCGGCCCGCCAGGTCGCGCGTTGTTCGGCGTAGGAACGTGGCTCGTGCTTGCGTTGCCGGGTCGCGAGGTTCGCCTGCTGGGCGAGCGCGACGGCCTCTTTCGGGGTTGGAGGGCGGCCGTGGTCGGCCTGGAATTTCGCCGACAGCTGCGCGCGGTGCACGTCGATCGCGGCGCGCCGTGAGGACCACGATCGGGGCAGATCCCGTCGATGCCGACGATCTCGCGGACGGCCCGCTTCTCCGGGTCGTCGCCGTCGCGGTCGGCGAACTGGACGCCGAGACGCTCGATCAGCAGCGCCTCCAAGCGGGTGTTGTACCGCTCGCTGGCCGGCACGTTGTTCTTGAAGATCGGCCGCCCGTCGAGGGCGAGCCACCGGCCGTCGAGGGTCTGGACCTTGTTGCTGATGGCCACGTGGGTGTGTAGGTCCGGGTCGCCGGCGCGCGAGTCGCGGTGCGTGAACGACGCCGCGATCAGGCCGCGCACCTCGACTTGTGCGACTCCCTGGGCGCCGGTGCGGGTGTAGGTGGCGCTGTCTTCGAGCCAGGTCAGGGTGTCTTTGACCGCGTCGTGGTGGGCCTGCTCGATGACCTGGGCGACCTCGCGCGGCGCGATCGCCCAGAGCGTCGACACGCTCTTGACCGGCGAGAACGACATGTCATAGCCGGCGACCGCGGTGGTTGCTTGGCGCGAGATGCGGGCCAGGTGACCGGACAGCTCGCGGGCGTCGGCGGGCTCGCGGCCGTAGGTCTCGACGAACATCGTCGTCGCGATCCTCGAGCGGATCTCGGCGCGCACGTCCTCGGGCACGGGTGTGTCGGCGTGCAGGCCCTGGGCGGTGTTGTAGTCGCGGAACGCGCCCGCCGTGCGGCGCTGGAACATGTTCGCGGCATCGTGGACCAGGTAGGGCCGCCCGAGCTTTGCGAGCTTGTCCGCCTCGGCCGGGCTCAGCCCTCGAGCGCGGGCGTCGGCGACGATCTGCTCGGCGTTCGGGTGGCGTCCTTCCCCGAACAGCGACCGCATTTGGGCCTCGGTCACGTGCTCGCCAACTGAAAAGTCTGGCACGGCGTCAAGGCCCCGCCCCATCCAGACGCCGGGTGACTCGCCCTTCTCGCTGTAGTAGCTGCCCAAGTCGTCGAAACCGCGGCTAGTGGCGTCGTGCGCAGCCACCTGGCGGGTGAGATACGTGTATCCCTCGCCCGCGGTGAGCTTGCAACGTCATCACGACACGACTGTCGCGCTGCCCTATGCCACCGAATCCCGAAATTCGACCTCACACGTCCCGGAGTGCATGAGGTGTATCGGTTTGCGATCTTGAAAACGCTCGCACTGTCTGGGGATGAGAATTGGGGGGTCGTCCGGGGACGTCGGAACACACTGGTGCGGGTTGTTGAGCCCGATGAGGTGTATGGCGCGGGGTCTTCGGGTGCCGTCTGATTGCTGCTGCGAGCGCGTGGGTCTGTGTCCTGGCAGGAGACCTTCCGGGCGACATCCGCCGGCCCGTCCGGGCCGGCGTTGTCGGGCTGGAAGGGGATGGTCGGGATGGAAGTCATGTTCGAGCGGGTGGCCGGGCTCGATGTCGGGAAGGCGTCGGTGACGGTGTGCGTGCGCACCCCCAGCACCTGGGCGGGCCGACGCAAGAGTGAGACGCGGACGTTCCCGACGATGACCCGTTCTTTGGGCGTGATGAGGGACTGGCTCGTCTCGCAGGGGGTGACGGTGGCGGCGATCGAGTCGACCTCGACGTACTGGAAGCCGCCGTTCTACTGCCTCGAGGAGGTGATGGACGTGTGGCTGCTCAACGCCCAGCACATGAAGGCCGTCCCTGGTCGCAAGACCGATGTGCGGGACGCGGAGTGGATCGCGCAGCTGCTCGAGCACGGGCTGCTGCGTCCCTCGTTCGTGCCGCCGCCGGAGATCCGCCGTTTGCGGCTGCTGACCCGTTACCGCGATCAGCTGCTGGCTGATCGGACGCGGGAGATGATCCGGCTGGAGCTGATGCTCGAGGACGCCTCGATCAAGCTGTCGGCGGTGGTGTCGAGCCTGAAGACGGTGTCGGCGCGAGCCATGCTGGCCGAGATGATCGACGGGCAATCTGACCCTCGGGTCCTGGCGGAGCTGGCGAAGGGCAAGCTGCGGGGCAAGATCCCGCAACTGACTGAAGCCCTCACGGGGCACTTCGACGAGCACCATGCCCGGCTGGCCCGATCGATCCTGCACCGCCTGGATCTGGTCGAAGCGGCGTTGACCGAGCTCGACGGGGTGATCGAGGAGGCGTGCCTGCCGTGGGCGCATCAGCTGGAGCTGCTGCAGACGATCCCTGGGGTCGGGGTGAAAGTGGCGCAGGTGTTCATCGCCGAGACCGGCGGGGACATGTCGCGTTTCCCGTCCGCGGCGCACCTGGCCGCGTGGGCCGGGCTGGCGCCGGCGATCTATGAATCAGCGGGCAAACGGACCCCGGCTGGGGCCCGGCACGGCAACAAGTGGCTCAACCACATGCTGGTCGAGTCCGCCGGGTCCGTGGGGCGGATGCACGGCACGAACTACCTCGCCCTTCAGCACGCCCGCCTCACCAAGCGGCGCGGGATGGGCCGGGCCCAAGTGGCGGTCGCGCACTCGATCCTGGTCGCGGCCTACTGGGTGCTCAAACGCGACGAGCCCTACCGCGACCTCGGCCCGGACTGGCACGTCCGGCGCGACGCCGAAGCCCACACCCGCCGCCTGGTCACCCAGCTCGAACGCCTCGGCCACACCGTCGCCCTCGACACCCCGGCAGCGCCACCGGCCGCCTGACCCGCTGGACACGAACAACCGTCGGGCTACGCCCGACGGCGCTGACGCGCGCGCTCCAATCACCTATTCACGGGTCTGTGCCAGTTCTGTCATGACGAAACGTCGTAGGCTGAGTTGTTACAGGTGACACGTCGGAGAAGCGAGCTGGTGTGGCATGAGCAGACGAACGAATCAGCGGCAGGGTTTGCAGCGAGAAGGAGAGCGTCGTCGTGCCGCGGATCGGATCCGACATGAGCGCGACGTCGCTGTTGAACAGGCCGCGGCCGCCGCGGCGACGATGCCCTTGGTGCGCGATCCCGCCACCGGGCTGCTGGCGTCGGGTCGGCGGGTAGCCGGCCAGGCGGTCGAGTGCGGCTGGTGCAAGCAGGCGATCGTCGTGCAGCGCACCGGCCGAATGCCGAAGTGGTGTTCGCAGGTGTGCCGGCAGCGCGCTTGGGAGCACACCCGAGCGGCCCAGTCGGGACAGGCTGCGGTCCGAGTGGTGGACCGATACGTCGCAGCCGTCCCGAACAACGGCGAGGGATGGATTGCCCAGCTGGGGACGCTCGCCGAGCAGATCACCAGTAACCCGGGACCGATCGGTGACCAAGATCTTGACCAGCTCGCGGCCGCCCTCGAAGTGGCCCAGGCAGCCGTCGTCGGCCGCTCCCAATGGCGTGGACGGCGCAACTGACGAGCGTGTCTGTTCAAGGTGTCCAGCGTGCTCGCTCGCACCCGGACGGCGATGCTGAACGTCAACAGATCCGGGGCGGCGCCGCAGGCTGTCTGCTGATGTCAGATGGTGTCCAATGCTGTCTCTTGATGTATCTTGATGACACACCCCCAGCTGCCTCGCGCGGTTGGGACGAGAGGCCCCGCTTCGGCGGGGCCTCCGCTTTTACCAGGCCTGCGGACGATGTAGCCGGCGTGCGCCTGCAGTGACGACGGCAGGGAACTGCGAGGCCGCAAGGTCGGCGTGGTGGAGCGAGCGCTTGAACGCTGGTTGCTCCCTGAGCAGTGACTGGCTGTGGCCGCCCCCGCGCGGATTGATCAACCCGACAGTGCGTCCGAGTCGCTGCGACAGCACCTGCATTGGAAATGCGAGGTCGGAGTCATTGGTGACGAGTACAGACACGTCGCAGTCGTTCTCGAAGGCATCGACGAGCATCCACGTCGCCAGATTGACGTCCGAACCCTTCTCCTCCATCTTGTGAACACGCGCGGTGGGCGGCGCCGGCGGAGGCGGAGGCGACACGAGGCGGGCGTACGTCTTCGAGGCGAGGAACTGGCCGTAGTGGATCGACACTCGTGAGTTCGAGGCCAATGCCGCGAGGTACGTCTGCTGCCGGGCAACAGAGGCTGGGCCGTCCGGGTCACCCGATTGGGGCTTGATCCGAGCTGTGAAGTAGCGAATGCGCTGCACGTCATTGCGAGGAAGCACTCGGTCGAACAGGGCGGCCAGATCGAGCCATTTGTAGGGCGTGCCCTTGAGGCCGTAGTAGAGGTTGAAGCCGTCGATATAGACGTTCGTGATCGGCGGCATCAAACGCGAGTGGACGGCACAGAGCGCAGCGCAGCGGCGATGTCCTCGGCCTCGAGGTCCGGGAAGTCGTCGAGGATCTCGGCAACTGGCATCCCATCGGCGACCATGCCGACGACGGTCGCGACCGGCATGCGCATGCCCCGGATGCAGGGCAGGCCACCCATCACATCCCGGTTCGTCGTGATCCGTTCGAAAGCCACGGAATCAGCGTAACGACGCCGGCCGTCGCCGGTCGCCATCTCGCGGGGAGAGGTTGGCAGAGGCCCGTGGTAGACCCGGCACACCGAACCCTTTCCGGAGGCGATCATGGCCAGCCTTGCCAAGCGTGCAGACGGACACTGGCGGGCGCGTTACCGCGACGCCGCCGGCAACGAGCATTCGCGGCACTTCAAACGCAAAGTCGACGCCCAGCGCTGGCTGGACGAGGTCACGACGGCGGTCACGACCGGCATGTACGTCGACCCCGGGCGGTCGCAGATCACGGTCGGCGACTGGGCGCAGCGCTGGATCGAGACCAAGGTCAATCTCAAGCCCTCGACGCACGCGCGCTACGAGGGCCTGCTGCGCGTCAGCGTGCTGCCACGCTGGAAGAACGTGAAGCTCGTCGACGTCACGCACGAGGGTGTTGCGGCCTGGGTCGCGTCGCTGACGAAGAAGGGGCTCGCCCCCGCCACGGTCCGTCAGGCGCACCGCGTCTTCTCGCTGGCGCTCACGCTGGCCGTCCGCGACGGCAGGCTGGCGCGCAACCCCGCCGACCACGTCCCGCTGCCGCGGCTGGTGAAGCGTGAGAAGACGTTCCTGACCATGGACCAGGCCGACGAGCTTGCCGACGCCGCCGGCGACTACCGGACGGTCATCCTGTTCCTCGCCTACACCGGCGTGCGCATCGGTGAGCTGTCCGGGCTGCGCGTGCGTCGCCTCGACCTGATGCGCCGCCGCGCCGAGATCGTCGAGGCGGTGGCCGAGGTCGGCGGGAAGGCCGTCTTCAGTTCGCCGAAGTCCCACCAGGTTCGCAGCGTGCCGATCCCACGCTTCCTCGTCGACGACCTCGCGCAGCTGATCTCAGGCAAGGCGCCGGAGGACTTCGTCTTCACATCGCGCAAGGACGGGTTGCTACGGCTCACCAATTTCCGCCCGACGATCTTCGATCCTGCAGTACGAGCGGCCGGCCTGGACGGGCTGACACCGCACGGCCTCCGTCACACCGCGGCGTCCCTGGCCATCACCAGCGGCGCCGATGTGAAGGTCGTCCAGCAGATGCTGGGGCACGCCAGCGCCACGATGACGCTGGATCTGTACGGCCATCTGTATGGCAATCGCCTCGACGAAGTAGCCGATCGGATGGACGCGTTGCGGAGCGCGCGAAAGCTTCCAGAGGACGCTGAGATTCTGCCGTTCCCTGCCAGTGGCGACTGATCTCGACGAGGACGATGGGTTGCCTTCGAGCCTACGGCTGTTCATAATTGATCGTGTTCAATTATTCTGAACGGACGAAGATCTTGAACGCAGTTGTCACTGCGGTCAGGACGACGCTAGCCACGACCTTCGGTCGAGATATTGAGGTCGTGCTCAATCCGACGCCGCAGCGCGGCTTCGATGGGACCCTCGTCTTGACTCTCGACGTTCCGCCAGTTCCGCTCATGGTCGTCGCACGCCAGTACATGAGCACGACTGACGTTGCGGCATCGCGGCACGAGCACAGCGACGACCAAATGATCCTGTTTGTACCTCGGCTGACGCCCAGCGTTGTCGATACATGTCGCGCTCTCGGCGTCAACTGCGCCGATGCGGACGGCAATCTCTTTGTTCGGACGTCGACCAACGCCGTTGACATCGTCGGCCGCCCGGTTGGGGCGAGCCGAGATCTTGCGGGTGACACAAGCAGCCCGGCTCGGCTAACGAGCCGCTCGGGGTTGCAGATCATCTTCGTTCTGCTGGTCGAGCCGGAGTTCTGCAATGCGCCGTACCGGACGATTGCGGATGCCTCGGGCGTGTCCCTGGGGACGGTCGCGAGCGTCTTCAGGGCCCTCGACCGCGACGGCTACGTCGCGCGGACCGCGCACGGCCGCGAACTGCGGAGGACGTCGCGGCTGCTGAACACCTGGACCGACGGGTATCGGGTCCGGCTGTTCGACAAGCTGCGCCTCGGCGGCTTCGGCGCCAACCAGCCCGACTGGTGGCAGGTCTCTCGAGACGTCGTCCGGCAAGCGGGGGGCCAATGGGGCGGGGAGACGGCTGTGTGGGCCGCCGGCGGCAATCTGCGGCCGGCGCAAGGGATCGTCTACGTCGACGATGTTGCACCGTCTCTCGTCGGCGCGCTGCGACTGCGTCGCGACCCGCGCAATCCAGCGCCGGCCGAACTCCGACGGCGCTTTTGGCGCGTGCCGTCGTGGAGTGAGCGGGACACCGTACCCAGCCCGCTGGTGTACGCCGACCTGCTCGCCGACGGCGATCCCCGGCTCATCGAGGCCGCCGCCTCGCTGCGCAACAACGACCCTGAGCTTCGGCGCCTCGATGAGTCTTGACCGGATCCCGTTCCGCGAGGTGCTGGAACATCTGGCCGAGCTGTCCGATGCGGCCGGCGTCGAGATGATTCTCGTCGGCGCCACGGCACGCGATATTGCCCTGGTCGCCGAGAACCAGGACGCGGCGCTGCGAGCCACCAACGATGTCGACGTAGCCGTCGCGGTGCAGAACGCCGAGGCCTTCATGCAGTTGACCTCGTCGCTGACGCCGGCACGCCGAGGCGTTGCGCACAAGTTCACCGTCGCTGGCGTCGAGGTCGACATCGTCCCTTTCGGCGGCATCGAGAGCCTGGAACGAACCATCACCTGGCCGGACGGTGCCGTCATGAACACGCTCGGCTTCGCCGAGTCCGCCCGATCCGCACTGCGTATCAAGCTCGGCGGCGAGCGGACCGTGCTCGTCGCCTCGCTCGCCGCGCAGGCAGCCCTGAAGATCTTCGCCTGGGCAGACCGGAACGACCGGACCGAGCGAGATGCGGTCGACCTTCGCACCCTCATCGACGCCTACAGCGCCGCCGATCGCTTCGACAACCTTTACGCAGAGGGCAACCAGGGCACGCTGGCGCACTACGACTACGACGTACGCCACGCCGGCGCGCATCTGCTCGGTGCCGACGTCCGAGATCAACTCGGCGGTCTGGTCGCCGCGCGATGTGCGCAGACCATCGGCACCGACGACTCTCGCGCGTTCGAGCGGCTGTCCCGAGCCATGCGCGCGGACGTAGCCGAGAACGCCAATCTGCTCGTCGCGTTGCGCTCCGGACTTGCTTCCCAAGGGTGACGCGCGGACGGCTCGCGGACCTGCTGCGGACTTTTTGCGGACTAAGCCGCAGTTGATCATGTTCCCGGAACTGGACCAGGACGCTGCGGGCCAGTAAATACTGGCAAAATAGTGGTGGGCCCCGTCGGGCTCGAACCGACGACCTACGGATTAAAAGTCCGCTGCTCTACCGACTGAGCTAGAGGCCCTGATGCACGGCCGACCTTACCGGCACAACGTCGACGCGACACGCCCGGCAAACAGGCTCGTCAGGACCCGTTGCATGGTTGTCCACCTCTAGACACCTGCCCGAAACGCAGCAATGTGAGCGTGGGCGCATGCCAACCGCAACACACACGTCCTGCATCCGCCCGGTACTCGTCGGCGACCCTGCCGAGCCCCAGCGCACCGAGATCGACGAACTCGCCGCCTTGTCGCGTCGCCCGTGGACGCTGCGGGTGGGGAACCAGCCCATGATCGTCCGAACCAGCACCGCGCGGGACATCGCGGCCGTCGCTCAGATGCACCGACGGTGCTCGGCGCGCTCGCTGCTCGACCGTTACCGCTCGGGCGGGCGGGCGCCGGCCGTGGCAGCACTGGACTGGTCGCTGCGCAATCCGCTCAGCTTTGTCACCGTGACCACAGACGGCTCGGTGATCGCCACGGTCAGCGTCCGGCGCGACCCCGAGCACAACTACCTCTGCGCCGAGGCGCAGCTGCTCGTCGAGGATCGCTGGCAGCGCCTCGGGATCGGCAGCGAGCTGATGACGCACATCGCCGGCGTCGCCCAGGTCGCGGGTTACAACGAGCTCATCGCCTACCCGGCCACTGCGGTACCGGCCGCGCAACGGCTCATGATCGAGATCGGGCGCACCCGAATGGTGCCTGACACCGCGAATGCCCACCTGCACACCTATCTGCCCGAGAGCGCGACGCTGGGTCTGGGCTCGGTGCGCCAGCGCCTCGCCGGCTGATCCAACAGGCGTGATCAACAGCGTCGAAACGTCGGCAGGCGACGTTTCGACGCTGTTGATCACTGGGTGGGTCAGCCCTGCTTCTCGCCCAGCGCCACAAGAACGCCGGCCAGCGCGAAGTACTTGTTCTTGCCCAGGTCGGCGATCGTCTTGATCCCCAGCGCATCGGCCAGCGCTGCGTCGTGCTTCTCGGTCAGACCCGCGAGCGCTGACGGCGGCGCGGCGAGGATCTCGTCCAGCGTCTTGTTCTCCCACGCCTTGTCGAGACCCTTGTCCAGCTTGACGGACACAGCCATGTAGTCCTCCTCGTTGATCGTGCGCGTGCCGCCGTCCGGCGGCCGCGCCACGACCAGCGTGGTGCACCTTGATCTTTCCGGCAACCCCGCTCACTGCGGGGCGACGGACGCCCACGGAACGCTCACCTCGCCGTGCCGCACCCGCGTGACGTCGACCGGCCAACCCCGCTCGAGCAACCCGGCACCCGCGGCGATCCACCGCTGCCGCGTCCCGAACGCCGACAACGCGGCGGCGGAGTCCCAGGCCCGGTCGAAGTCGCGCAGCAGCGCATGGACGGCCTCGCCAGGCACGTTGTGGTGGATCAGCGCTTTCGGCAACCGTTCGGCCAGGACGGACGGCCGCTCGAGGTCCTCGACGCGGCAGGCAAACGTGACGGTGCGCGGCCCGGTGGCGTCCAGCAGCACCCAGCAGCCGAGTCGGCCCAGCTCGTCGCACGTGCCTTCGACGAGCAGCCCGCCAGGCGCCAGCCCTCCCAGCACCGTCTGCCACGCGGCCAGTGCCTCGGGCTCGGTGTACTGGCGAAGCACGTTCGCCGCCCGGACCAGGAACGGACGCGACCCGGTCAGCTCGAAGCCGCCGCGGGCAAAGGTCAGCCGCGGCGGGTCAGCCGCCGGCAGCGCCGCTGCCACCCGTTCTGCGTCGATCTCCAGCCCCAGCACCCGGACATCGGGACGCACCCGGGCCAACCGGCCGGCCAGCTCCACCGCGGTAACCGGAGTGGCGCCGTAGCCGAGGTCGACGACCAGCGGATCTGCCGCGGCCCGCAGCGGCGCGGCAAGGGTCGAGCAGATCCAGTTGTCCATGCGCCGCAGCCGATTGGGGTTCGTCGTGCCCCGCGTCGGCAGCCCGAGGGCACGCGCCCGCCCAGCGGCAAGCCGTTTCGCCTGGGGTGGCATGTCGGAAACGGTAGCGTCGAGGGCGTGTCGCACCTGCTCGCCGAGTTCACCACGCTGCGTCTCGGCGGCCCCGCTCGCCGGGTCGTGACGGCCGGCTCGACCGCCGAACTCGTCGACGCCGTGCGAACCGCCGACGCCCAGGGCGAGCGGCTGTTGGTCATCGGTGGCGGGAGCAACCTCGTCGTCGGCGACGACGGCTGGGACGGCGTCGTGGTGCTTGTGCGCAACACCGACGTGGTCGTGCGCACCGATTCCGAACGCGCTCAGATCACCGTCGATGCAGGCGTCACCTGGGACGACCTGGTCGCCGACACCGTTGCGCAGGAGTTCTCCGGGCTGGCAGCGATGTCCGGGATCCCCGGTTCGACAGGCGGGACGCCGGTGCAGAACGTCGGCGCGTACGGCATCGAGGTGGCCGACGTCATCAGCGAAGTGCGGGTGCTCGACCGGCACACGGGCGAGCTCGAGGACTGGCCCGCCGCTCGATGCGCGTTCGCCTTCCGCAGCAGTGCGTTCAAACATACCGATAGGTATGTCGTCCTCACGGTCACCCTCACTCTTCCGCAGAGTCCGGACGCGCCGCCCATCCGCTACGCCGAGCTGGCCCGTCGCCTCGGGGTCGAGATCGGCGAAGCGGCGCCGTCGAAGGACGTACGCGAAGCGGTGTTGGCGTTGCGGGCCAGCAAGGGCATGGTGCTGGACGAGCCGGACCCTGACACGTGGAGCGTCGGGTCGTTCTTCGTCAACCCGTTCGTCGAGCCCGACCTCGTGCCAGAAGGCTGCCCGCACTGGGCAACCGATGAGGGCATCAAGCTCTCGGCCGCCTGGCTGATCGAACACGCGGGCTTCGGCAAGGGGTTCGGTCTCGACCGCGGCGACGGGCGGGTGGCGCTGTCGACCAAACACACCCTGGCCTTGACGAACCGCGGCGGCGCGACGACCGCCGAACTGCTCGAGCTGGCCGCAAACATCCGCGACGGTGTCGAGCGCCGTTTTGGCATCCGGTTGCGCCCGGAGGCGCATCTGGTGGGCGTCCAGTTCTAGCGACTCGGACGGCGTTGGGGGCGGCGTCGATGCAAGAGCCGGCGTGGTTGGGGCTGGCGAGGACGTCGCAGGCTGCGCCGCCGCCGAAACGGCCGGGAACGGCCCGGGCGCGGTCGAGCATGAGAGCGGATAGCTCGGGGCGTCGGTGCTGGCAACCCCGCTCCCGTTGCCTGGGTCGCCGAGATCGTTCGGATTCGTGACCGGGAAATGGACTGTAATACCCGTGGTGTTACAGGGCGAACCTGTGGTGATCGGGTTGCCGTCCTGGTCGTAGAGGCGCACGTTCTTCAGCACCGAGCCGTCCGGCCCCACGGGGTAGATGTTGCTGACGTTCGACGTGTCGGTTCCGGTGCCGTCGTAGCCGCCGCTGTCGACGTAGGTCTGTATTGGTGCAGTGGCCTGGCGGACAAGTGCGACACCGTAGACAGCGAGCGCGAGACCGATCATCGCGACGACCGTGCGCTGCCGATTCTGCGTGAGTCCCCGTCGCCCGAGCCACACCGACGCGACGAGGGCGAGCGCCAGCAGGATGGCGCCGGCGACCCTGTTGCCGCCGATCTCGGGCACCAGCAGGTCGGTTCCGGATCGCTGCGTAGCCGCAGTGCACACCTCGACGATCAGGTAGGCCCGCAGCAACCACCACGCCGGAGCCAACGCGCGCAGCAGATCGACGAAGCGCGCGTAGCCGAGCATCGAACCCAGCAGTACGTCGAGTCTCTTCAAACGCTTGCGCAACGCCTGCCAGGGGTGGGTCGTCGGGGTGGCATCGAGGCCGGCCGTCGCGCGGAGCTCCGAAGCGTAGGCCTCAGGCGTGCCGATCAGCTCGACAAGCGTTCCGCCGCGGTCGGCCTGGACGTCGGCGAGGTGCTGGGGGAGGTCGTCGAGCAGGTCCTCGCGTTCCGCATCGGGCAGATCCGCCAGCGCAGCATGCACTGCGGTGACATAGTCGTCGATCTCGCTCGTGATCGTGCTCATGCCGCGTCTCCGATCAGCAGGTTCTGCATGGTCCCGGCGAAGTCGTTCCAGACCTTCGTTGAGAGCTCGAGGCGCGCCCGACCCGCCTTGTTGATCGCGTAGTACTTACGGTGCGGGCCCTCCTCGCTCGCCTCGACGTAGGTCGTCAGCGCGCCGGACTGAAACAGCCGGCGCAGCGTGCCGTAGACCGATGCATCGCCGACCTCGTCGAGCCCGGCAGCCCGCAGCCGCCGCACGATGTCGTAGCCGTAGCCGTCCGCATCGCGCAGCACGGCCAGCACCGCGAGGTCGAGGACCCCTTTGAGCAACTGGGTCGTATCCATGCGGTGCACGGTACTGCGCTATACGCAGTAGCGCCAGATGGTTCTAGTGTCGTGTCAGCGGTGGGTTCTAGCCAATCGTGCGGCGCGCCACCTTGTGCGGCGCGGCCTGCGCGATGGGCTTCACCACCAGCAGATCCACGTTGACGTGCGCGGGCCGGGTGACAGCGAAGGCGATCACATCGGCGATGTCGTCGGCCACGAGCGGGTGATCGACGCCTTCGTACACCTTGTCGGCGGCGGCCTGGTCGCCGCGCAACCGGGTGAGCGAGAACTCCTCGGTGTGCACCATGCCGGGCGCGACCTCGGTGACGCGAATCGGCTTGCCGTTGAACTCCAGGCGCATCGTCTCGACGACCGCGGTCGCGCCGTGCTTGGCCGCGGTGTAGCCGGCGCCACCCTCGTAGACGAGGTGACCGGCGATCGACCCGACGACAACCACATGCCCGCCGTCACCCGCCTCGAGCGCGGGCAGCAGCGCCTGCGTCACCCGGAGCACGCCCACGACGTTCGTCTCGAACATCTGCTGCCAGTCGGCCGGATCGGCGTCGGCGATCCATTCGGTGCCGAGCGCGCCGCCGGCGTTGTTGACGAGCACCGCGACGTCGTCGAGCGTGGCAGCGAGCGACGTCACCGACTCAGCCGACGTTACGTCCAGCGTCACTGCGCGGATCCCGGGCACCGATGAAGCGAGGTCGTCGAGGCGCTCGCGCCGCCGGGCGGCTGCGACCACGTCGTACCCCTCCGCGGCGAGCCTGCGCGCCGTCGCCGCCCCGATGCCACTGCTCGCCCCGGTCACCACTGCTGTTCCTCGCGACATGCTCCGATTCTGCCGCCGGCCGCGCTCGGGCATGATGCGACAGGGCGATCGTGGGACTTATTCCACTGCCGCCAGCGTTCGGCAGGGGGACGCCGGGTGAAGGAGGGCACGTGAGGCTGCAGCGCGTAGCGATGCTCAGCGTGCACACGTCCCCGCTCGACGCCCCGGGCGGCGGCGATGCCGGCGGCTTGAACGTCTACGTCGTCGAGACGGCCAAGCGCCTAGCCGAGGCCGGCGTCGACATCGAGATCTTCACCCGGGCCACTTCCAGTGACCAGGCACCCGAGCAACCCCTGTGTCCGGGCGTCACTGTGCGGCACGTCACCGCCGGGCCTTTCGAAGGACTCGCCAAGAACGACCTGCCAGCACAGCTGTGTGCCTTCAGCGCCGGCGTCATGCGCGCCGAGGCGCGCCACGAGCCCGGCTACTACGACCTCATCCACTCGCACTACTGGCTCTCCGGCCAGGTCGGCTGGCTCGCCCGCGAGCGCTGGGGCGTCCCGCTGGTGCACTCGGCCCACACGCTCGCCAAAGTCAAGAATGCGCTGCTGGCCGATGGCGACGAGCCCGAGCCGAGGGCCCGCGTGATCGGCGAGGAACAGGTGGTGGCCGAAGCCGATCGGCTCATCGCCTCCACCGCCGACGAGGCCGCGCAGCTCGTCGAGCTCTACAGCGCCGACCCACGACGCGTGCGCACCATCGCACCAGGCGTCGACCTGGAGAACTTCGTTCCCGGCTCGGCGTCCGCGGCCCGTTGCCGGCTGGGCCTCCGGCCGGACGCCTTGACATTGCTGTTCGTCGGACGCATTCAACCGCTCAAGGCCCCGGACGTCCTGCTGCGCGCCGTCGCTTTGGTGAACGCCGATCCGGACCTCGCCGGCCGGTTGCAGGTCGTCGTGCTGGGCGCGGCCAGCGGCACCGGCTTCGAACGGCCTCGGCACCTCGAGACGCTGTGCGACGAGCTTGGGCTTGCCGGCGTCGTCGAGTTCCGCCCGCCGGCCTCGCGCACGGTGGTCGCCGACTACTACCGCGCCGCCGATCTCACCGTTGTGCCGAGCCACAACGAGTCCTTCGGGCTCGTCGCGCTCGAGTCGCAGGCCTGCGGGACGCCGGTCGTCGCCGCCGCGGTCGGCGGGCTGCCGACTGCCGTTGCCGACGACGTGTCCGGCGTGCTCGTCGATGGGCACGATCCCGTGCAGTGGGCGAAGGTGCTCACCGATGTGCTGCGCACGCCCGACGTCCTGCAACGGCTCGCGGGCGGCGCGCGGCCGCATGCCGAACGCTTCTCGTGGAGCCGCACGGCCGGCGGCCTGCTCGTCGCCTATCGCGAAGCCATTGCCGAACTAGCCCACTTGAGAGAGGTCGCGATCCACCAATGAGCGACGCTTGCGGAGCGAGCAATGCAATGACGTCGGTGCCCAACATCATCGACTCCACGCTGCGCGAGCTGGAGCTCGAGTGGGAGCGCGTCGACGACGCGACCTTCGCGGTCGCGCTGCCCGGCGACAAGCGCCTGAAGACGGCGTGCCTGCTGACCGTCGGCGCGCATGCCCTGCAGATCGAGGCATTCGTCATGCGCGCGCCGGAGGAGAACCGCGAGCGTGTGTACAGCTGGCTGCTGCAGCGCAACGCCCGCATGTACGGGGTCTCGTGGTCGATCGACAGCACCGGCGACGTCTACCTCACGGGCCGCGTACCGCTCGGCGGCGTCACGCCAGACGAGCTCGACCGGCTGTTCGGTGCCGTACTCGAGTACTCGGACGGCTCGTTCAACCTGCTGCTCGAGATGGGCTTCGGGTCGTCGATCAAGCGCGAGTGGGCGTGGCGAGTCAAGAACGACGAGCCGCTGCACAACCTGATGGCGTTCAAGGACTTCGCGCAGCGCCCCTGACCACGCAACATCGTTCTCAGTGAGTCGCAACGGCCAGCTGGGCAGAACACGCACAACCGGTGTCGATGGAGGAGATCTCATGGCGTTGCTCGGGAAGCTGGTCAAGGGTGGTCTTGCTGCGAAGGCAGTGCAGGTCGCGCAGCGGGAGCTCAAGAAGCCGGCGAACCAGAAGCGGATCAACGACGCGGTGACGAAGCTGAAAAGTCGCCAGAAGCCCACCAGTCCCTGACCGGCCGGCCGATGCGGTGGCAGGCCCGCTGGCAAGATGACGGGCATGGCAACGCTCGTACTGCTCCGTCACGGCGAGAGCGACTGGAACAAGAAGAACCTGTTCACCGGCTGGGTCGATGTCGACCTGAGCGCAGACGGCGTGGCCGAGGGCGAGCGCGGTGGTCGGCTGCTCGTGGACAACGGTCTGCTGCCGGACGTCGTACACACCTCGCTGCTGCGCCGCGCGATCCGAACCGCCCAGCTCTCGCTCGACGCAGCCGACCGGCACTGGATCCCGGTGCGCCGGTCGTGGCGACTCAACGAGCGGCACTACGGCGCACTGCAGGGCAAGGACAAGGCCCAGGTGCGCGACGAGTTCGGTGACGAGCAATTCATGCTGTGGCGCCGCTCGTACGACCAGCCTCCGCCGCCGCTGGCCGACGACGACACCTACAGTCAGGTGGGCGACCCGCGGTACGCCGACCTGCTCGAGACGGTGCCGCGCACAGAGTGCCTGGCAGACGTCGTCCGGCGGATGCTGCCCTACTGGTACGACGCCATCGTGCCGGACCTGCGCTCGTCGGACGTCGTGCTCGTCGCCGCCCACGGCAACTCACTGCGCGCCTTGATCAAACACCTCGACGGGCTGTCGGATGACGCCGTCGTAGGACTGAACGTACCTACGGGTATCCCGCTGCACTACGAACTCGACGACACCACCCTCATGCCGACCGGCCCCGGCACCTACCTGGATCCCGACGCCGCGGCGGCAGCCATCGAGGCCGTCGCGAATCAGGGCAAGAAGTAACTCAGCGCAGTGGGCTGATGCCGTTGCTCGCCGGGTTGGGACGCTCGCCGGTGACGATGAAGATCGTGCGACGGGCGACGGCGACGGCGTGGTCGGCGTAACGCTCGTAATAACGCCCGAGCAGTGTCATATCGATCGCGGCCTCGGTGCCGTGGGCCCACCGCGGTGAGAGCACCAGGGTGAACAGCTTGCGGCGCAGCGCGTCCATGGAGTCGTCCTCGGCCTCGATGGCCTGGGCGAGCGAGATGTCGCGCCCCTGGACGACCTCGCCGACCTTGAGCACCAGCGAGTGCGCGACTTCACCCATCTGGGCGATGACATCGCGGGCCTCCTCGGGCACTGCGGCGTCGGGGAAGCGCAGGCGGGCGATCTTGGCGACGTGCAGGGCGAGGTCGCCCATCCGCTCGAGATCGGCGACGAGGTGCAGGGTGGTGACAACGACGCGCAAGTCGGTCGCGACTGGCTGCTGCAGCGCGATGATCTGGAAGGCGCGGTCCTCGAGTGCGACCCGCAGGTCGTCGACCTTCTGGTCGGCGTCGATGACGCGTTCGGCCCGGTTCAGGTCGGCGTCGAGCAGGGCGCCGGTGGCTTGGTCCATGGCGACGGCCACCATGCGGATCATCTCGGCAACGCCGGCACCGATCTCGTCCAGCTCGTCGTGGAACACGTCACGCATGACCGGCACGATCCGGGCGTAGAGCAACAGCGGCGGTGTTGTGCGATGAACGGCGCCGGGCGTCGAGGTGAACAGCGAGGGGCTGCACGGGCGCCTCCCTCCTGGTTGCGGGGCGGACAGCGAGTCCGCCCGTACCCTTATTGTGTGCCAACGCTGGCGTTAGTCGTAGCGATCGTGGCCCTCGCCGCAGGTGTGGCGCTCGGGCTGGCACTCGGCACGGCTCGCCGTCGGTCGGTCGACTCGGTTGCGGCCGGCACCCAGGACACCCCATCGGCGCCCGCTCCGCCCCCGTCCGAGCCCCGCATGACCCAGCCGCTCGCATCGCTCGTCGTCGAGGCGCTCGATCACGGCGTCATCGTCGTCGACCGCGAAGAGCGCGCGGTACTGGTCAATCCGGCCGCGCGCGCGATGGGCGTCTTGGACGTCGACACCCTCGCCTTCCCCGACCTGGTGTCCATCGCGCGCCGGTCCATGGAGGTCGGCGTCAACGTCACTCGGGTCATGGACCTGCCGATGGGTCGGCTCGGACGCGAGCCGATCGCGCTGTCGGTCACCGCGGTGCCGCTGCGCCGCGCCGCAGACGCTCGCGTCACCGGCGTGTGCCTGCTGCTGGCCGATGTCAGCGAGCAACGGCGTCTCGAGGCCGTGCGCCGCGACTTCGTCGCCAATGTCTCCCACGAGCTGAAGACGCCGGTCGGCGCGTTGACGTTGCTGGCGGAGGCGATCCAGGACGCCGCCGACGAGCCTGCGATGGTGGCCCGCTTCGCCGGACGCATCCAGCACGAGGGTGCGCGGCTGGCCAAGCTTGTTGGCGAGCTGATGGAGCTGTCCCGCGTGCAGGGCGCCGACCCGATGCCGGGCGCCACCGAGGTCGACGTCCGGCACATCCTGGAAGAAGCGATGGAGCGCACCCGGTTGGCCGCCGAGCAGGCGTCGATCTCGGTGACGCTGTCGTGCTCGCCCGACCTAGGGGTCCAGGGCAACGCGGCTCAGCTGGCCACGGCGGTCGCCAACCTCGTTGACAACGCCATCTCCTACAGCGGCAGCGGGACGAAGGTGGCCGTGACGGGCCGGGTCGACGCCGACGACACAACGGGCAACACCGTCGACATTTCCGTCACCGATCAGGGCATCGGTATCGCTGAGGCCGACCGCGACCGCATCTTCGAGCGTTTCTACCGCGTCGACCCGGCTCGCTCGCGAGCAACGGGCGGCACTGGACTGGGCCTGGCCATCGTCAAAAACATCGTCACGAACCATCTCGGCTCGGTCTCGGTGTGGAGCGCCGATCGGTCCGGGTCGACATTCACCATCCGGTTACCACGCGTTCATGCAGATCGTCCATCGTCAGCCACGAACGGCACGGCCGGAACGTACGGCACACACTCGTCGACCGGTTCGGTCGCCACTGAGGAGCGGGCATGACGCGGGTACTGGTCGTCGAGGACGCCGAAGGGTGTTGGGCACGACCCGCAGGGACGGAGCGGGCATGACCCGGGTACTGGTCGTCGAGGATGAGGAATCGTTCTCGGACGCGCTGTCGTACATGCTGCGCCGAGAGGGCTATGAGGTCGAGGTCGCCGGAACGGGCATCGACGCGCTGACCACCTTCGACCGCAGCGGCGCCGACCTGGTGCTGCTAGACCTGATGTTGCCCGGCCTGTCGGGCACCGAGGTCTGCCGCGAGCTGCGCAACCGCTCGCACGTACCGATCATCATGGTCACGGCGCGCGACACCGAGGTCGACAAGGTGGTCGGGCTCGAGCTCGGCGCCGATGACTACGTCACCAAGCCGTTCTCCTCCCGCGAGCTGGTTGCGCGCATCCGTGCCGTGCTCAGGCGCGGCATCGAGCCCGAGGAGCTGATGCTCAACGTGGTCGAGGCCGGCCCCGTGCGCATGGACGTCGAGCGGCATGTGGTGTCCGTCGACGGCCAGCACGTGCAGTTGCCGCTCAAGGAGTTCGACCTGCTCGAACTGCTGCTGCGCAACGCCGGCCGGGTGCTCACCCGCGGCCAGCTCATCGACCGGGTCTGGGGCGCCGACTACGTCGGTGACACCAAGACCCTCGACGTCCACGTCAAGCGCTTGCGCGCCAAGATCGAACCCGACCCGGCGACGCCCAAGTACCTGGTAACGGTGCGTGGTTTGGGTTATAAGTTCGAAAGTTGAACGAGCGGAACCGAAGGTTCCGCGTCCAAGCCACTAACGGTGACGCTGCGCGACCAGGACGCGATGAGCGCTCGCGCGAAGAGCCCGCCGCACGAGCGAAGCGCGTGGTCGAGACCGAGGTCAGTGCCCGGCGGATCTAGTTGCCGGGTGCACCGCTACCAGCCCCAGCTGCAGTCGCTTGGCGCAGATGGTGGCGAGCTCGTCGTAGGCCTTGTCGCCGACGAGGGCGATGAGCTCGGGTGCGTAGGAGAGGTACATCGCCTCGCCGCCGACGTGCGCTTCGGGCGAGGACGTGCAGTACCAGTCCAGGTCGTGGCCGCCCTCGCCCCAGCCGCGTCGGTCGAACTCGGCGAGCGTGGAGCGCAGGATGCGGGTGCCGTCGGGACGGTCGATCCACTCCTGCTCGCGACGCACCGGCAGCTGCCAGCACACCTCGGGCTTGGTCTCGAGCGGGTTCATCCCGAGCCGCAGCGCAAGCCCGTGCAAGGCACACCCGATGCCGCCGGGGTGACCCTCGCGGTTGGCGAAGATGCACGCGCCGTCGACGGTGCGGGTCTTGCGCCGCTTCTCGTCGGGGTTGGCCTCGTCCTCGGGCACGCGTTCGGAGAACCGCAGCTTGCCGTCGCGATGACCGATTTCGTAGAGCTGCCAGTCGTCGCGGGTCAGCTGGGCGGCGAAGCGCTTCGTGCGTTTCTCGTCGTCCCGGTCGGAGAAGTATGCGCCGTGGTTGCAGCACCCGGTGCTGGCCTGACCGGCGACCGTGCCGTGGCAACCGCGCCCGAAGATGCACGTCCAGCGCGAGCACAGCCAGGTCAGATCGGCACGGATGACGTGTTCGGTGTCAGCCGGGTCGACGAACTCGATCCATTCGCGGGGGAAGTCGAGGGGCACCTCACGTTGCGGCACGTCGTCGAGCCTACGACGCGACACGATCATGACATCGCAAGCCAGTACTGTGCGCGGCATGAGGTTGGGCGTGCTGGACGTCGGGTCGAACACCGTGCACCTCCTGATCGTTGACGCGCACCGAGGCGCGGAGCCGACGCCGCAGCACTCCGACAAGGCCGAGCTGCGGCTTGCCGAGAACCTCGACAAGCGCGGCAACCTGACCCCGCGCGGCGCCGATGCCCTGGTTCGGGCGGTGTCCGAGGCGCGCAGACAGGCTCTGGCCCAGGGCTGCGACGAGCTGCTCGCCTTCGCCACCAGCGCTGTCCGCGACGCCAACAACAGCGCTCAGGTACTCAAACGCGTTGCGCGTGAGTCCGACGTCGACCTGCAGGTGCTCTCGGGCGAGGACGAGGCCCGGCTGACGTTCCTCGCCGTACGCCGCTGGCTCGGCTGGAGTGCCGGTGCGATCGTCTCGCTCGACATCGGCGGCGGCTCGCTCGAACTCGCTGCGGGCGCCGACGAGGACCCGCGCATCGCCGTATCGGTGCCGCTCGGCGCGGCCCGGCTGACCCGTGAGTGGTTCGAGGAGGACCCACCGTCGAAGTCGGCGGTGAACCGGCTGCGAGAGCACGTCGAGGCCGAACTGACCCGCCCGGCCAAGCTGCTGCTCGAGGCCGGGCCGCCGGACCGGGTCGTGGCCACCAGCAAGACGTTCCGCACGTTGGCCCGGTTGTCGGGTGCCGCACCCAGCTCGGCAGGCCCGCGCACGCACCGCATTCTGACGCGGACCGGGCTGACGCAGGTGACGTCGTTCATCTCGCGGATGGCCTCGGCCGATCTCGCCGAGCTCGACGGCGTCAGCGTCGGCCGGGCGCACCAGACCCTCGCCGGCAGCATCGTCGCGGCCGCGGCGATGGACGCGCTCGGTGTCGATCAGCTCGAGATCTGTCCGTGGGCGTTGCGCGAGGGTGTGATCTTGCGGCGGCTGGACTGGCTCGAGAGTCCTTAGCGGCTGCCGACGGTCTAGCGTTCGACCCATGACGCGGGGCGGGCAGCGTGGCGTGCGCACCGCGCGGGCGAAGGTCGGGCTGTCGACGGCGTCCGTCTACCCGGAGTCGACGGCCGTCGCCTTCGAGCTGGCGGCCAAGCTCGGTTACGACGGCGTCGAGGTCATGGTCTGGACCGACCCGATCAGCCAGGACCCGTACGCCCTGCAGAAGCTCTCGCAGCAGTACGGCGTGGCGATCCTGGCCATCCACGCGCCGTGCCTGGTCATCACCCAACGGGTGTGGACGACCGACCCGTGGACGAAGCTGCAGAAGGCGCAGTTCGCAGCCGAACTGCTCGGCGCCCAGACCGTCGTCGTGCACCCGCCGTTTCGCTGGCAGCGTGAGTACGCGCGAAACTTCCGCGCCGGGGTGCAACGGCTGTCACAGGAGACGGACGTCCGCTTCGCGGTGGAGAACATGTTCCCGCTCCGCGTGCGCGGACGGGAGGTCTCGGCCTACCAGCCCTCTTGGGACGTTGCGGCCGAGGAGCCGTACCGCGACTACACGCTGGACCTGTCCCATTCAGCCGTCTCGCACTCCGACTCGCTCTTCATGCTTGACGCGATGGGCAACCGCCTGAGCCACCTGCACATCGCCGACGGAACCGGGTTACCCAAGGACGAACACCTCGTCCCCGGACGCGGCGACCAACCGTGTGCCGAGATCCTGGAACGACTTGCGCAGCGCTATTTCACCGGTCATGTCATCGTCGAGATCAACACCCGACGCGCCCTCGACCGAACGGAGCGCGAGCGGGACCTCGCCGAGGCCTTGGCCTTCTGCCGCCTGCACCTCGTTGCGTCCCGGGTGCCCGACACGGGTCGCGCGCGAACTGACGTGTGATCAGGCGCTGCGCGCGACCAGCCACGGCTGAGGCTCGGGGGTGGGCTGCCACCCGGAACCCGACCGCCCTGGCCCGGTCGCGCCCGGCTCGATGATGAGCGCTTCGAGCTCGGCAATCTCCACCTGCAGCTGCTCGACATCGGCAGTCATCCGCTGCAGGCGACCCGCCAAGGCTCGCTGACTCTGCGCAGGCCGGTGCGTCGGCAGTGCGTTGCGCGCTGCGGCTCTGGATCGCCTGGAATTCTTGTTCGTCACGACATCCCCCCAGGGTCATAACGTTGTGCAAATGTCAACGACTTCCTACTCAATGAGAGATCGTCGCCAACAAATAGTGTGCTCTCTTCGCACGGGAAGTCACTACCCGTGGCAGAAACTCACAGGTTTCTAACAGCGCTTATAGCAGCAGGTCGGCCACCGCCGCGATCACCTAGCCTGATGCCCATGCTCCGCACTGCGATCCTGGCGGCCGCCCGGAACCACACCCTCGAGCGGGTCGTCACGAATGCTCCGGTGTCGCGGTCGATCGTCAAGCGCTTCGTGGGGGGTGCGGGCCACGAGGCGGCGATCGAGTCCAGCCGCGAGCTCGTAGCCCGCGGGCTGACCGTCACCCTCGATCACCTCGGCGAGGACACCACCGACCGCGCTCAGGCCGACGACGTCGTTGCCGCGTACGGCACCCTGCTCGATGCGCTGCACGATGCCGGCCTCACCCAGGGGCTGGGCGGGTTAACTGCTCGCGCCGACGTCAGCGTCAAGCTCAGCGCGGTGGGCCAGGCCCTCCCGCGCGACGGCGAGCAGATCGCCCTCGAGAACGCCCGCCGTATCTGCGAGCACGCCCGCCGGGTCGGAGCGACGGTCACCTTGGACATGGAGGACCACACCACTACCGATTCGACGCTCGCGGTGCTGCGCGAACTGCGTCTGGACTTCCCGGACACCGCCGCCGTCCTGCAGGCCTACTTGTTGCGCACCGAGGGTGACTGCCGCGACCTTGCCTACGTCGGCAGCCGGGTGCGGCTGTGCAAGGGCGCGTACGACGAGCCGGCATCGGTGGCCTTCGACAAGCGCCTGGATGTCGATCGGTCCTACGTGCGGTGCATGAACGTTCTGCTGGCTGGTGAGGGCTACCCGATGTTCGCCACCCACGACCCGCGCCTCGTCGAGATCATCGGCGAGCGGGCCCGCGCGACCAGCACGACGGACCTCGAGTACCAGATGCTCTACGGCATCCGGCCAGAGGAGCAGCAGCGCCTGGCGGACGCCGGGCACACCGTCCGGGTCTACGTGCCCTATGGCGCGCAGTGGTACGGCTACCTCATGCGGCGCCTTGCCGAGCGTCCGGCCAACATGGCTTTCTTCGCCCGCGGCCTGGTTTCGAAGGGTTGACCACGATGACGGATCCCGCTGCGCGCAGGCCCGTTGCCATCCTCGGCGGCGGCAAGATCGGTGAGGCCTTGCTGTCCGGCCTGCTGCGCGGTGCCCGCGAGCGGACCGACATCGTCCTCAGCGAGAAGTACCCCGAGCGCGCCGAATACCTCACCGCCACCTTCGGCGTGCAGGTGCTCGAGCCGGCCGAAGCGGTCGGGCGGGCCGAGATCGTCATCGTCGCGGTGAAACCGCAGGACATCGACACGTTGCTGGCCGAGATCGCGCCGGCCATCGGCCCGGGGCACGTCGTCGTGTCCGTCGCGGCCGGCGTCACGACCGCCCACCTCGAGCGGCACCTGCCCGATGGCGTCGCCGTGGTGCGCTGCATGCCCAACACCCCGGCGCTCGTCGACGAGGCGATGACCGCCATCTGCGCCGGGGCGCACGCCGGCACCGAACACCTCGAGGTCGCCGAGGCGCTGCTGGCCTCAGTAGGCAAGGTGGTGCGCGTGCCGGAGTCCCAGCTCGACGCGGTAACCGCGCTGTCCGGCTCCGGACCGGCGTACTTCTTCTTCCTCGTCGAAGCCATGATCGACGCCGGCATCCTGCTCGGCCTGCCGCGGGCGCTGGCCGCCGACCTGATCGTGCAGACCGCGATCGGCTCGGCCGTCATGCTTCGGGACTCCGGCGAGCATCCCGTCCAGCTGCGTGAGGCGGTGACCAGCCCCGCCGGGACCACGATCTCGGCCATCCGCGAGCTCGAGGTACACGGGGTGCGCGCCGCAATCCTGGCCGCGATCGAGGCCGCAGCGCTCCGCTCGGCCGAACTGGGTGCCGCGGACTGACCCGGGATCGGGACAAAACTCGCATTCCGGCTGCAGTTGTCTTTGGTGTTCGTGAATTAAGGTTCCGCTCAGCTATCGCATAGGCCACTTGAGTACCGCTAGTCTCAGCACAGCACGTGCGTGTCCCGTTGCTCGGTGGGGAAGCCAAGCACCGACACGTGCCGGAAGCGTTCGGTGACCCATCCATGCCCGACAAGCCCATCGACCAGCCCGGACCGCGCCCACGCGCCGACGAGCCGGCCGAGATCCGACCGGTCGACCCTGTCCTGTCCGACGTCAAGTTCCTGACCGTCGCCGAGGTGGCTGCCGTCATGCGCGTGTCGAAGATGACCGTCTACCGGATGGTGCACGCCGCCGAGCTGCCCGCCGTCCGGGTCGGCCGGTCATTCCGGGTGCCCGAGAAAGCCGTGCACGACTACCTGCGCGACGCCTTCATAGAAGCCGGTTAGTAGACTGGCGTTTTCGTCGACGTTGGGACAGTACTTATGGGCTCGGTCATCAAGAAGCGGCGCAAGCGGATGGCGAAGAAGAAGCATCGCAAGCTGCTGAAGAAGACCCGCGTCCAGCGACGCAACAAGAAGTAGTTCCGGTCGGTTGGCCGATGGCCGGCGTGGGGGGCTCAGCCCATGGCTGAGGTTGTCCTGATCACCGGGGTCAGTCGTTTCCTGGGTAGCAGGCTGGCGGCCCAGCTGAGCTCCGACCCTTCGATCGGGCGGGTCATCGGCATCGACACCGTGCCACCACGCGAGGTCGACCGTCCGCTGCTCGGCCGGACTGAGTTCGTCCGTGCCGACATCCGCAACCCGCTCGTCGCCAAGGTTATGGCGCAGGCGCGGGTGAGCGTCGTCGTGCACGCTGCCCTGCACACCTCGCCGCGCGCGGCCGGCGGCCGGGTGGCGATGCAGGAGATGAACGTCATCGGGACCATGCAGCTGCTTGCTGCCTGCCAGAAATCCGACGACGTGCATCGCCTGGTCGTGCGCTCGACCGCCGGGATCTACGGCTGCACGAGCCGCGACGCAGCCGTTTTCACCGAGGACATGGGCCCCGACACCTCGGTCGATGACGGCTATGCGAAGGATGCCGTCGAGATCGAGGCCTACGTGCGCGGCTTCGCCCGACGACGGCCGGACGTGGACGTCTCGGTGCTGCGGCAGACCCGCATCGTCGGGCCGACGGTCAAGACCGCGCTGACCCGGTACCTCGCCGGCCCGCTCGTGCCCACCTCGCTCGGGTTCGACCCGCGGGTGCAGCTGCTGCATGAGGCCGATGCCGTCGAGTCACTGCGCCTGGCCACCGTCACCTCGCGTCCCGGCGTGGTCAACGTCGCCGCCGATGGTGTGCTGGCGTTGTCGCAGGTGATCCGCCGTGCCGGTCGCATCCGGGTGCCGGTGACGCGCGTCAGCTCGATGGCAGCGCTGTTGAACAACGACGGAGCCGCCGAGCTGGTCGCCGAGGAGCGCCGCTGGCTGCGCTTCGGGCGGGCCGTCGACACGACCGCGTTGCACACCCGATTCGGCTACCAGCCGCGCTACACCACCGGCACCGCGATCGACTCGTTCGCCGCAGGGCAACGTCCGCTGCCGCACGTCGCGCGGACCGGATTACGCGTAGGCTCGGACGCACTGCGAGCGCGTCGTGCGCGACAGCTGGCGACGCCCGGAGCCTGAACCTCAGACTGGCCGCGGAGGCGACGACATGAGCCCCACGAGCGACGCCGACCGTGGCACGACCTCCGACGAAGCGCAGGTCATCCCGCTGCACGGTGCTGATGATCGCGCGAGCCGGCACCCGTCCGGACCCATCGGGCGCGCCCGCCGCTTCGCCGAGCGGCGAGGTCGGCCGAGTCCCGGGTCCGGCCACCCCGCAGCGTCGGTCACCAGCCTGCCGGCGCCGGTCGAGACGCCTGTCGCCCGCGTTGATGACGAGAGTCCGAGCCGGTCGACCGCCGACCGGCTCGAGGCGCTGGTGGCTTTTGCACAGCGGCGGGTGTCTGGCGACTACGCCGTCGACGAGTTCGGCTTCGACCCCGACCTGACCGACAACGCCGTCCTGCCAGTCCTCCGGCCGCTCTACGACCGGTGGTTCCGCGTCGAGGTGAACGGCGTGCACAACATCCCGGCCGACGGTGGGGCGCTGCTGGTGTCCAACCACGCGGGTGGGCTCTGGGCGCTGGATGCCACCATGGCGGCCGTCGCGGTGCGCACCGAACACCCCGCGCATCGGCACCTGCGGCTGCTCGGCGCCGAGCTGATCTTCCGCACACCCGTCCTGGGCGCGATCGCACGCAAGGCCGGCGCCACCATGGCCTGCGCGCCCGACGCCGAACGGCTGCTGCGCGCCGGCGAGCTCGTCGGCGTCTTTCCCGAGGGGTTCAAGGGCATCGGCAAGCCGTTCAGCGAGCGTTATAAGCTCCAGCGTTTCGGGCGCGGTGGGTTCGTGCACGCTGCGCTGCGCACCGGCGTCCCGATCATCCCGGTGTCGATCATCGGTTCCGAGGAGATCCATCCAGTGCTCGGCAAGGCCAAGACGCTTGCCCGGGTACTGAACCTGCCCTACTTCCCGTTGACGCCCACGTTTCCCTGGTTGGGCCCGCTCGGACTCGTCCCGCTGCCCAGCAAGTGGTACATCGAGTTCGGCGCGCCCATCACCACCGACGGCTACAGCCCCGCGGCTGCAGACGATCCGGCGGTGGTCTTCGATCTCACCGATCAGGTGCGCGAGACGATCCAGAGCACGCTGTACCGGTTGTTGGTGCAACGGCGCTCCGTTTGGCGATAAGCCTGCGCTGACCCGGCGTCGACCCGGCGCTCAGGCCACCCGGCGCCGCACCGCGAGGCCGGCGGCCAACCCACCCGCGGCCGCTCCGACACCGAGCGCGGTCGGGATGCCGATGCGGGCCGCTTTGCGCCCGGTACGGAAGTCGCGGATCTCCCAGCCCCGTCGCTTAGCCTCTGCCCGCAGCGCGGAGTCAGGGTTGACGGCGACGGCCCGGCCGACGAGCGACAGCATGGGCAGGTCGTTGATCGAGTCCGAGTACGCCGAGCAGTGCGCGAGGTCGAGGCCCTCGTTCGCGGCGAGCGAGCGCACCGCAGCGGCCTTGGCCGCACCGTGCAGCACGTCGCCGACGAGACGCCCGGTGTACACGCCGTTCTCGGACTCGGCGACGGTGCCGAGCGCGCCGGTGAGATTGAGCCGGTCGGCGATGATCCTGGCCAATTCGACGGGCGTGGCCGTGACCAGCCAGACCCGCTGCCCGGCGTCGAGGTGTAGGCGGGCGAGAGCGTGGCTGCCGCGCCAGATCTTGTCCGACATCGACTCGTCGTAGATCTCCTCGCCGAGCGCAACCACTTCCTCGACATTCTTGCCGGCGACGAACGCCAATGCGGACTCGCGGGTGGAGTGCAGATCACCGTGGGTCTCGCCACGCACCCGGAGCCGGAGCTGCTTCGTCGCGAAGGTGGTGAGGTCGCGCCAGGTGAAGAAGTCGCGGGCGGCCAGCCCGCGGGCGAAGTGGTAGATCGACGCGCCGATCATGATCGTATTGTCGACATCGAAGAACGCGGCGCCGGTCGGGTCGGGCACGGGCCGGACCACGTCCTCGACACCGGCCGCGTCGAGCACGGTGGTGGGGTCGGCGTCCACTGGCAACGCAGCTAGCGCAGCCAGCGGGTCGAAGTGGTCAGGCGCGCGGTACGTCGCGGCGGGATCGTCGGCGGGCGTGCGGTCGGAGCCGGTGGGCCTGCCCGTCATCCCGCGCACGCACTTCAGCCTATCGAGCCCGGCTGAGCGCAGGTTGGGACCGTCAGGAGTGTGATGGACACCCGCCTATGCCGATGCCGATCGGCCCGGCGCCGACCGAGATGCCGCAGCTGCCGACGGATACGGGCCCGCTGGGCAACAACGACGGCACGGTCAGCGTGCTGGGTAGCGGGTTCGGCGGCGCGGTCGGCGTTGACGTGGCGGGCGCCACTGGCGCCACTGGCGCCACTGGCGCCGCTGAGGAGGGGCGCGTGCCGCCCGAGCGCTGGGACGCGGCGCCGCCGCCCGGACGCGCGGTGCCGGTACCCGTGCCGGCGGTCGGGGCGCTCGAGGACGTGGGCACAGGTACCGGGGTGCTCCTCGTCGCACTCTGACTGCAGGTGGGCACGGGGCCGAGCGGGTCGGTCTGCGTCGTCGAAGCGCAGCCCGCGGCGACGGCTGGGGCGAGCGATCGGGCTCGTGTCAGCGCCGACTTCGTGAGCGTCCAGGAACTCTTGGTCTGATTCAGCAGCGCGCCCTGAGGCAGCGCGGCGGCGAGGTCGGTCAACCGGGCGAGCTGCCCGGGGGCCCACTCGGTGATCAGGGCGATCGGACTCTGCGACCTGGCGGTGACGGCCTGGGTGCTGAGCAGATCGGTGCCGTGCGTGACGTCGGAGTCGGATGAGGTCAGGTTCGAGGAGATGAGTTTCGCGGTGTGCGGGGACAGGCCACCGGCGAGCGTGCCGGTGCCCGCGGCGGAGGGCGAGTCTCGACGCAGCAGGGCCCGAGCTTCGTCGACGCGGGTCTGCGCCAGCCTCAGGTATTCGTGCCCGCGGCCGGTACCGCCGGAGGACATGGCCAGGCGGACGTTCTCGCTGGTGCGCTTCAGGCCGTAGAGGGAGTCGCCCGGCAGAGACTTCTGGCTCTGCCAGACGGCGCCGCCGAGGAGCAGGAGGAACGCGGCGGCCACGCCGGCCGCCACGGCCAGCGGCCGGGCGAAACGGCGCCGCCGGGTCCGCGCGGTCACCGCACCGGCTCGCGCCGACCCGGTTCGGGCCCGCGTGCTCGCGGGCTCGGCCTCCGGAGTGCTTTCGGCGATGATGCGCGGAGCCACCGCAACCAGTTGCGCCCGGAGCTCGGCGCGAAAGTGCGGTGACGGTGCCGGGGCGTAATCGACTGCCTTCAGCGCGTCGACGAGCTCGCGTACGCGCGGGTCGCGGGAGTGCTCGGGATCCTCGATCCGGCGCAGCGACGAGCCGAGCATCGAGACTCGATGCTCGCTCATGGTGCCGTACCGGGGGTCCATGCTGGGATCCTTCGCGCCACCGGCGACAGCTGCCCATCGCTCAGTGGTATCAACGACCGGACCCCCCCAGCGATACGAAACCCGCCAGCGACACGCAAACCCCCGCGTGCGCTCATCTCAGGTCGTCCCCGACGAGGTCGGCCAGCTTGCGCACCGCGCGGTGCTGCAGTGCCTTGATCGCGCCGTCGTTCTTGCCCATGACCGCCGCCGTCTCGGTGACCGAGAGGCCCTGCATGAAGCGCAGCAGCACGCATTCGCGCTGCTCGTCGCCGAGCTGGTCGACAGCGGCCATCAGCTGCTCGGAGGCCAGTGCGGCCAGGACGGCGGTCTCGGTGCTATGGGTGTGCTCGGGACCCTCGATCGTCTCGCCGGTGGGGGTCTCGAGACGGTGCCGGGCCGACTTCACATGATCCAGGACAATGTTGCGCGCGATCGTCACGAACCAGGCGCCGATGTCGCGGCCCTGGTAGCTGATGGTGCCGATGCGCCGGAGCGCCCGCACGAACGTCTCGCTGGTGAAGTCCTCGGCGAGCGCGCGATCGTTGACGCGGTAGTAGATGAAGCGGAACACCGAGTCGACGTAGCGGTCGTAGAGCATCCCGAACGCTTCTCCATCGCCCTCCTGGGCGAGGTGCACCAAGTGCCATGTCTCGACGTGTTCGGCGTCGATGCCCGGATCAAGCGGATCGGGGTCGTCATCCGCCGAACGATCGGGCACAACGGTGGGCTCGAACCCCCGCGATGAGCGCCCGGCAAGCGGCGTAGTCAGGCTGACGGCTTGCGTCTCGAAGGACGACATGGCGGCGACACCGGCGACGCGCGGCTGCGTAGCCAATGCAGCCAGCGCGTCGTTGAGCAGTGCGACGAGGGTGCGCAGGGCCGTCGTCGAGAAGACGTCCCGCGGCTCGTTGGCGTCAGGCTCCGGGAAGGCAGCACGCGGCATGGGCGGCGTCCCTTCCGTGTAGCGAGCGGCCGACGGCTCGGCCGCTATGTGAAGACAGCGCTAACCGATGACTATAAGGCGGCATCCCAGCGCTGAATAGGGTTGTTCGGATCGGGATGTACCAGTCTGCACCCTGCATTTCTTGGAACGCGCAAGATGTGCTGATGCTCGTCGACACGGCAACCGGGGGAGGGCGATGGCATGGCCGCAACTGAGCATGTTGTGACGCTGCTCACCAGGGCTGGGTGCCATCTCTGTGCGGTCGCCGAGGAACAGGTGCGTGTGTTGCACGCGGAGCTCGGCTTCGAGTACCGCGAGGTCGACGTCGACTCATCCCCGCTATTGCGGGCCGAATACTCCGACCGGGTCCCCGTGGTGCTCATCGACAATCGCGAGCATGGTTACTGGCGGGTAGAGGAGGCTCGCTTCCGCGCCGCCATCGCGCGCTGACCGGCCCGTATTCCGGCGCCTCCAGAGCCCTAGCACGGGCACTGACGATTTGGGAAAACTTTCACGAGCGGCGTACCGTCCGGACGCGTACCAGCCAGCTCTACCACACCGGTCTCGGCGCCGGCGTGGCGGTCCGCGGACTACGTCTGCGACTCTCGCCGCGCCCTCGCGGATCGGTCCACCGAGGTGCCGATGTCTGCTCCGCGCGACCGTTGCAACAGCGACGACCGAGTCTCCGACGGCCGCGTCGCCGACGACTCTGTCGGCGCGGCTGTTTCCGGCGTACCCGCCGACCTCCGGGCTGTCCCGGATGCCACCGTCGCCCGGCTGGCCACCTACCTGCGCGTCCTGACCACGTTCTGCGATGACGCGATCAGCACCGTCTCCTCCGAAGAGCTGGCGTCGGCAGCCGGCGTCAACTCGGCCAAGCTGCGCAAGGACCTGTCCTACCTGGGCTCCTACGGGATCCGCGGGGTGGGCTATGACGTCAGCACGCTGACCGAGCAGATCTCGCGGACGCTGGGGCTGACCGTGCACCACTCGGTGGCGCTGATCGGCGTCGGCAACCTGGGCCAGGCGCTGGCCGGCTATGCCGGTTTCGCTTCGCGCGGTTTCCGCATCACGGCATTGCTCGACGCCGACCCGCGGCGCGTCGGCACCGAGATGCGCGGACTCGTCGTGCGGGACATCGTCGATCTCGAGGACGTGCTGGTCGAGTACGACGTCACCATCGCGGTGCTGGCCGTGCCGAGCGGGGTGGCGCAGTCGGTCTGCGACCGCCTCGTCCACGCCGGGGTCAGCAGCATCCTCAATTTCGCGCCGGTTGTGCTCTCGGTGCCGCCGCACGTGCATCTGCGCAAGGTCGACCTCGCCGCCGAGCTGCAGATCCTCTCTTTCCATGAAACGCGCAAGGCCGCGCTGTCCTTGACCGGGGCCGTGCGATGAGCGTGTTGGTAGTTGGTCTCTCGCACCGGACGGCGCCGGTGTCGGTTCTGGAGCGCGCCGCCGTCCCGGTCGACGACGTGCGCAAGACCGTCGAAGAGTTGCACCTGGCCGAGACGATCAGCGAGGTCATGCTGCTCTCGACGTGCAACCGCATCGAGGTCTACGCCGACGTCGCGCGCTTCCACCCCGCGGTCGCCGAGATCACCTCGGTGCTGGCCCGGCACTCGGGGCTGGCGGTGTCGGACCTGTCCGACCACCTCTATGTGCACTTCGCCGAGGCCGCGGCCGAGCACCTGTTCACGGTGGCCTCCGGTCTCGACTCGATGGTCGTCGGCGAATCGCAGATACTGGGGCAGCTGCGCAACTCCTACGCTCTCGGCACCGAGATCGGTTCGGTCGGCAGCGTGCTGCACGACCTCGCCCAGACCGCGCTGCGGGTCGGCAAGCGCGTGCACACCGAGACCGGGATCGACCGGGCCGGCGCGTCCATCGTGTCAGTCGCGCTCGACCGCGCCGAGTCGGTGCTCGGCACCCTCGACGGTCGCACCGCGGTCATCGTCGGTGCCGGGTCGATGGCCGCGTTGGCCGGGGCCACCCTGCGCCGTCGCGGGATCGGCGACATCGTCGTGGCCAACCGGTCCATGGACCGCGGCGCGCATCTGGCCGAACGCCTGGGCGGCACGGCGGTACCGCTGACCGCCCTCGCCGAAGTCATCGCCGGCGCCGACCTGGTGATGTCCTCCACCGGGTCCACCGGGCTCATCGTCGAGGCCGACGCCATCGGTGCGCGCGCCGCTCGTCCACTCGTCGTTCTGGACATCGCCCTGCCCCGCGACGTCGACCCGTCCGTTGCCGTCCAGCAAGGCGTGACCTACCTCGACCTCGAGGCACTGCGCGACGGCGGGGCCATGGTCAGCGATGCCGAGGTTGCTGCCGCCATGGCCATTGTGGCCGAGGAGCTGCGCGAGCACCTGGCCGCCGTGCAGCGACTCGCGGTCGCGCCCACCGTCACCGCTCTTCGGGCCCGGGCCAACCAGGTCATCGACGGCGAGCTGTGCCGCCTGGACGGTCGCGTCCCTGACCTGACGTCGGCCGAGCGGCGCGAGGTCGCCGACGCGGTGCGCCGCGCCGTCGAGAAGGTGCTGCACGCACCGACCGTGCGCGTTAAGGAACTGGCCGCGACGCCCGGCGGCGACCAGTACGCCGCGGCCCTGCGCGAGCTGTTCGACCTCGACCCGGCCGCGGCCGAGTCGGTCGCCGCGGTGAAGAAGTCGGGTCTCTCGTGAAGGCCGCTGTCCGCACGCTGCGCATCGGCACCCGCGCCTCGGCGCTGGCCCGCACGCAAACCGATCTCGTCGCCACCGCGCTCGGCGTCCCGACCGAGATCGTCCCGATCATCACCGCTGGCGACCGCTCGTCGGCCGCGTTGACGCAGATCGGCGGCACCGGTGTCTTCGTTTCGGCGCTGCGTACCGCGTTGATCAGCGGCGAGATCGACGTCGCCGTGCACTCGTTCAAGGACCTGCCGACCGCGCCGGCGATCGGGATCGCGCTGGCCGCGGTGCCCCTCCGCGAGGACCCGCGCGACGCCCTCGTGGCCCGCGACGGCCTGACGCTCGGCGAGCTGCCGGCCGGCGCGCGCATCGGCACCGGCTCGCCACGGCGCGCGGCGCAGCTGCACGCGCTCGGGCTCGGCGTCCAGATCGTCGGGTTGCGCGGCAACGTCGACACGCGCCTTGGCAAGGTGAGCTCCGGCGAGCTGGACGCTGTTGTACTGGCGTACGCCGGGCTGCGTCGCCTGGGCCGGGCCGATGAGGTCACCGAGGTGCTCGACCCGATCCAGGTGCTACCAGCGCCGGCGCAGGGTGCACTTGCCATCGAGTGCCGCGCCGACGACGACGGCGCGCTGGCCGCGCTGGCCGCCCTCGACGACCCCGACACCCGGGCCGCGGTCCTCGCCGAGCGCGCGCTGCTCGCCGGACTCGAGGCAGGCTGCTCCGCGCCGGTCGGCGCACTGGCCGTCCTTGCCGAAGGCGACGACGGCCCGGAGATTTATCTACGTGGTTCGGTGACCGCGGCTGACGGCAGTGACGCCGTCCGGCTCTCGGTCACCGGGCCCACCACCGATGCCGACGGTGTCGGGCGGCGGCTTGCCGCCGACCTGCTTGCCGACGGCGCTGACACTATGATGGGGAGCACCACATGACCCGCGCACGCAAGGCCGTAGGCCACATCACCTTCGTGGGGGCTGGTCCGGGCGATCCTGGCCTGCTCACCACGCGGGCTGCCGAGGCGATCCGCAGCGCCGACGTCGTAGTCGCGGGCAGTGCAGTTCCCGCGGCCATCACCGCGCTCGCACGCGTCGAGGTGCGGCCCGCCGAGATCACACCGGCCGAGACGGCGAAGGCGTTGCTCGCCGACGCGCGTGCCGGGCTGAACGTGGCCCGGGTCGTGCCTGGCGATCCGTTCGTCGACGACACCGCCGTCAAGGAGGCCCTCGCGGTCGCCCGCACGGCTGTGCCGTTCGAGGTCGTCCCCGGCGTCGGGCTCGGCGCCGGCACGGCGGCGTACGCCGGCGTCCCGGTCGGGCCGGTGCGCACCGAGGCCGACCTGCGCGACCTCGGTGCCGCGAGCGCCGCCGACTACGACGCGCTGGCGCACGCCGCCGGCACGCTCCTGCTCACCGTCGACGCCGCCGACGTGCAGTCGGTCGGCGAGCAGCTCGTCGCCTACGGCCTCAAGCCCGACACCCCGGTCACGGTCAGCTGCGACGGCACCACCACCGGCCAGCAGACCGTCACCGGTGTCGCCGGCGACCTGGAGCTCGCCGCCGTCGGCATGACCGGCGCGGTCGTGGTCACGGTCGGCAAGGCCGCGGCCCAGCGCGAGAAGTTGGCGTGGTGGGAGTCCCGCGCCCTCTACGGCTGGAAGGTCCTCGTTCCGCGGACGAAGGAGCAGGCCGGCACGATGAGCGATCGGTTGCGCGGCTTCGGTGCCGTGCCGGTCGAGGTGCCGACGATCGCCGTCGAGCCGCCGCGCACGCCCACGCAGATGGAGCGTGCGATCAAGGGCCTGGTCACCGGCCGGTTCGAGTGGATCGTGTTCACCTCCACCAACGCCGTGCGGGCCGTGCGCGAGAAGTTCGAGGAGTTCGGCTTGGACGCCCGCGCGTTCGCCGGCGTCAAGATTGCCTGCGTCGGCGAGGCCACGGCCGATGCCGTGCGCGCGTTCGGCATCAAGCCCGAGCTCGTGCCGGCCGAGGACGCATCGTCCAGTGAAGGCCTGCTTGCGATCTTCCCGCCCTTCGACGACGTGCTCGACCCGATCGACCGGGTGCTGCTGCCGCGCGCCGACATCGCCACCGAGACGCTGGCCGCTGGCCTGCGCGAGCTTGGCTGGGAGATCGACGACGTCACGGCATACCGCACGGTGCGGGCTGCGCCGCCCGCGGCCGAGATCCGTGACGCGATCAAGTCCGGTGGGTTCCAGGCTGTCTGCTTCACCTCGTCCTCGACCGTGCGCAACCTCGTCGGCATCGCCGGCAAGCCGCACGCGCGGACCGTCGTGGCGTGCATCGGCCCGCAGACGGCTGCCACGGCTACCGAGTTCGGCCTGCGCGTCGACGTCCAGCCCGAGCAGGCCACCGTGCCCGCCCTGATCGACGCCCTCGCCGAGTTCGCCGTCGAGCGCGCGGCGGCCGAGAAGGAGAAGGCCGCGGCGACGGCAGCCAAGAAGGCCACCCGGACGTCGGCGCGGCGCGTCTCGCGCTAGGTCGTCCCTTTTTCCGGATCGTCCGGCGTGCCAGGAATGCGTGGTCCTGGCACGCCCACGACCAGTCGCCGTATTCGTGCCGGCCTGCCCTCGACCTCTTCTCAGCTCCCCCCAGCAGTCGTAGATTCGCGACCGCTGTTAGTGAGCTGGCTGCTCGTCCTGAGCGGCCTGTGAGGCGTCGGGAGTCGGACATGGGCAGGGTTGTGCGTTTCGGTGTGGTCGTCAGCGCGGTGACGGCGCTCTGCGTCGCGGCGCCGCAGGTCGTCGGGGCCTCGGCGGCAACGCCAAAACCGGTGGTCGTCGTCAAGGGGCTGAACAACCCACGCCAGATCGCGCTCGTAAGCAACGACGAGCTGTTGGTGGCCGAGGCCGGCTACGGCGGCACGACGAAGGTGCCTGGAGCGCCCGGCGAGGGCGACCAGTACGTCGGGCCCACGGGGTCGATCAGCGCCGTGTACCTGCCGCAGTACGCCCACAACACCACGCCGACCCGGATCGTGCGCGGCCTGCTGTCGGCCGCGGGTAAGGACGGGTCGGCCGCGGTCGGCTCGGACGGAGTGGCCGCGCGGACGGCGCACGGGCCGATCTACGTCCAGGAGACGTACGCGCCGCCGGACGTGCTGCCCGCGCCGTTCAAGAGCAAGCAGGACGGGCGGCTGCTCGCGGCTCTGCCGTACCACGCCGTGCACGTGGTCGCGAACATCACCGGCTACGAGTTCCGCCACAACCCGGACGGCAGGGAGAAGGACTCCAACCCATACGCCGTGCTGGCGCGCAGCAACGACCTATTGGTGGCCGACGCCGCGGGCAACGATGTGCTTCGGGTTGACAGCAAGAACCGCATCCACGTGTTCCACGTGTTCCCGAACGTCCGGTCCGGCAGTTGCGCCAAGCAGGCCGACCCGGGACCGAAGTTCCCCGGTTGCAATTTCGTCCCGACGTCGCTCGCGGTCGACGCGGCCGGCCATGTGTACGTCGGCGGCCTCGTCAGCGAGGCGCGGGGCCAGGGACAGGTTCTCAAGCTCAGTGCGGACGGTCGCAAGGTGCTGCACGTCTATCGAGGGTTCACCTCGGTGACCGGGGTGGCCGTCAGCCCCAAGGGCGTGCTCTACGTCAGCGAGCTGGAAGCCAAGGAGGCCCACCCGGCAGGCCCGCAGGTCGTCGGCGTGCTCACCCGCATCGCCAACGGCCACCGGCGCCACCTGGACGTCCCGTTCCCGGCCGGCGTCGCGGTGAACTCGAAGGGCGTCGTGTTCGTGGCCGCCTACTCGATCGCCCCGTCGGGCGGGTTGGGCGGACCGGGCACGTCGGGTCAGGTCTGGAAGTTGCACTTCTAACCCGGGGACGGTCCGGGCGTAGATTCGGGCGGGTGAGCCTGCCCGACCTGCCGCCGTTCCCGATCTCCCGCCCGCGTCGGTTACGGCGCACGCCGGCACTGCGTCGGCTAGTGTCCGAGGTCGTGGTCCGGCCGGCCGACCTCGTCCTGCCGATGTTCGTGCGCGAGGACCTCACCGACCCGAACCCGATCTCCTCGATGCCGGGCGTCGTGCAGCACTCGCAGGAGTCGCTGGTGAAGGCCGCAGTCGCCGCGGTGGCGGCGGGCGTCGGCGGTCTGATGATCTACGGGATCCCGGTCGTCAAGGACCCGACCGGTTCTGGTGCCGACGACCCGCAGGGCGTGCTGAATGTGGCCCTGCGCAACCTGCGGGCCGAGCTCGGTGACAGCACGGTGCTCATGTCCGACCTCTGCCTGGACGAGTTCACCGACCACGGGCACTGCGGTGTACTCGACGAGCACGGCGCGGTCGACAACGACGCCACGCTGCTGCGGTACGCGTCTATGGGCGTGGCGCAGGCCGAGGCTGGCGCCCACCTTCTCGGCACCAGCGGCATGATGGACGGCCAGGTCGCGGGAGCCCGCCGGGCGCTCGACGATGCCGGCTTCGTCGACACCGGCATCCTGGCGTACGCGCCCAAGTACGCGTCCGGCTTCTACGGCCCGTTCCGCGAGGCCGTCAATTCCTCGCTGCAGGGCGACCGGGCGAGCTACCAGCAGGACGCGTCGCGCACCGTGGCCGACGCGCTGGCCGAGGTGGCCCTGGACGTCGCCGAGGGCGCCGACATCGTCATGGTCAAGCCCGCGCTGCCCTACCTGGACGTGCTGCGCGCGGTCGCCGACGCGTCGCCGGTGCCGGTGGCGGCGTACCAGATCAGCGGCGAGTACGCGATGGTCGAGGCCGCGGCGGCGCGCGCCTGGCTCGATCGCGACCGCGTCATCGCCGAGACGCTGACCTCGATCAAGCGGGCTGGGGCGTCGATCATTCTCACGTACTGGGCGGCCGAGGTGGCTACCCTGCTGGGATGACGGATGCGGTGGCCGGCGCCGTCTATCACGAGGACGCACGCAGCTACCGCAGCCTGGTCTGGTCCCTGCTGCTGGTACCTGTTCTGTTCGGCGCCGATCTGCTGGTCAGCGGCCGGCACGGCGCGCTGGTCCACCTGCCAGGCTGGCTCATCGCCGGCGCGCTGCTGATCGGGGCACAGTGGCTGCTGCTGCATGCCGTCCGGAACACGCATTCGCTGTACGTCACGCCAGACGAGCTGGTTGTGGGCGACGAGGCGGTGCCGCGCGCCGACATCACCGGCGTGACTCCGGGCCGGGCGACCGGTCCCGATCTGGCGACCCTCGGCTGGCCAAACGGATTCCCACGGGGCGCGAAGGCCGTCACGGTGCGACTGGCCGACGACCGCGATGTGCTGGTGCCGACGCGCTTTCCCGATCTGGTGGTCGACGCCCTGCAGATGGGCGTTCCCGGGCCGGAAAGGCCCGTCGTGGTCCGGGTGGCACAGGAGGCCGATCTGGCCGAGATACCCGTCATCGACGAGCGCGCCGAGGCGATCTTCCGCGTCAGTGGTTATGACCTGCCGGCGATGACCTTCGACGCGCCGGCGCTGGCCGAGGCCCGGTTGGTGCTCGTCATCGACGACCCGCCGGCCGGCTTCGCCTGGGTCGAAGAGCTCGACGGTCAGGCCCACCTGCACGAGCTGTCCGTGCTGCCCGGCGCGATGCGGCGGGGTTACGGCAGCCGCCTGCTCGAGGCGGCCTGCGAGTGGGCGGCTGAGCAGGGCTATCCATCGATCACGCTGACGACGTTCGTCGACGTGCCCTGGAACGCGCCGTTCTACGCCACCCGCGGCTTCGTCGCCGACGACGATCCGGGCCCGGGGCTGCGCGCCGCGCGCGAGCGGGAACGCGCGGCCGGACTGGACGCCGTTGGCGCCCGGGTGGTCATGCGGCGCGCGCTGACGGCGGCGCCGCCCACCTGATCACGGGTTTTCTGCGCGCTTGGCCACCGCAGCCAGTGCCGAAACCTGGGTGGCGGTGTCGAGCTGCTCGCCGATCCCGACGTAGCTCAGCGTGCCGCCGACCTGCGGCCCGGTGATGAAAGCGACGCCGAGATAGATCACCGTCTTCTGGCCACCCGCCGTGATGTTCACGGCGCCCGAGGCCAACGCCGCGACATTGCTGGGTCCGCCGCCGGAGCCGGGGGTGAGCTTGATCGTGGCGCTGTCGACAGTGCCGCTGCTGCCCAGCGACTTGGCCAGGGTGGCCTTGAAGACGGTGTTCAGGCACTCGTTGACCTTCGGGCTCTTGATCAGGGCGACGTCGGCGTCCACGTCGCTCTGGCTCTGGAAGCTGGAGAAGGTGGACGAGACGGTGAGCTGGCCCTTCGTGAAGTCGTCGGAGTCGGCGGTCGCCACCTTGTGGCTCTCCGGGGCTCCCTGGACACCGGTGCACGATTCCAGTTGCGCGTTGACGTCGTCGTCGTCGGAGTCGGGTGTGGCCGCTTTGCCCTGGTAGCCGGCCGGCAGGTCGGCGGCCTGCACGTTGATCGCTTGCAGCTGCGTCCGGGAGGGGGCCGGCGCGGAGGTAGCGCTGCTCGAGGCCGCCGTCGGCGACTGCGCGCTCGACGATGCCCCACCCTGAGCTCCGCCGGACGCGGCCGCGGAACTGCCACCGCCCCCGCTGGAACCACACGCAGTGAGCACCAGCGCCGACGCTGCGGCGCCGGCCAACGGAACGAGCATGCGCAACCGGTTCACGGGACCCCCTTGACGTTCGCTGAGATATCGCGGAGAGACTGCCAGCTCGAACGCCAGCTGTCCCGCCGACGTCCCGTCCTGGCACCCTTTGTCAGACTGGGTCAATGAGCGACGCTTGCGCAGCGAATCAGAGGTACGGCGGCTGTGCCCGGTCGAGCGGAGCGAGGACGTGAGCGACACCGCGCAGTCCGCAGCCCTGTTCGAGCGCGCGCAGCGGGTGATCCCCGGCGGCGTGAACTCACCGGTCCGCGCGTTCAAGTCCGTCGGCGGCACGCCGCGGTTCATGGTCCGCGGGTCGGGGCCCTGGATCGAGGACGCCGACGGCAACCGCTTCGTCGACCTCGTGTCCTCGTGGGGGCCGATGATCCTGGGGCACGCACACCCGGCGGTGGTCGGCGCGGTGCGCGCGGCGGCATCGGAGGGGCTGTCGTTCGGCACACCGACGATCGGCGAGGTCGAGCTGGCCGAGGAGCTCGTTTCGCGGGTGGCGCCCGTGCAGGAGGTGCGGCTGGTCAACTCCGGCACCGAGGCAACCATGTCGGCGGTCCGGCTGGCCCGCGGGTTCACCGGCCGGCACCGGATCGTGAAGTTCGCCGGCTGCTACCACGGCCACGTCGACTCGCTGCTGGCCGCGGCCGGTTCGGGCGTCGTCACCCTGGGCCTGCCCGACACGCCTGGCGTGACCGGCGCGCAGACGGCCGAGACGATCGTGCTGCCCTACAACGACCTGGCCGCCGTCGAGGCCTGCTTCGCCGAGTTCGGCGACGACATCGCCTGCCTGATCACCGAGGCCGCGGCCGGCAACATGGGCGCGATACCGCCGGCGCCCGGCTTCAACGCCGGGCTGCGCGAGATCACCGCCCGGCACGGCGCGCTGCTGATCATGGACGAGGTGATGACGGGTTTCCGAGTCTCGCGCTCGGGGTGGTACGGCCTCGACCCGGTCGATGCCGACCTGTTCACGTTCGGCAAGGTGATGAGCGGCGGGCTGCCCGCGGCGGCGTTCGGTGGTCGTGCCGACGTGATGTCGCGCCTTGCCCCCGCTGGGCCGGTGTACCAGGCCGGCACACTGTCGGGGAACCCGGTCGCTGTCGCTGCCGGGCTCACCACCCTGCGGACGGCCGACGACGCGGTCTACAAGCAGCTGGACGAGACCGCGCAGACCATCGGGGCGATGTTCGGTGCCGCGCTGACCCGCGAGGGTGTCACGCATCAGGTGCAGTACGCGGGCAACATGTTCTCGGTGTTCTTCACCGACGGCCCGGTGCGCGACTTCGCCGGCGCGCAGGCCGCGGACACCTTCCGCTACCCAGCCTTCTTCCACGCGATGCTGGACGCCGGGGTGTACCTCCCGCCGAGCGCGTTCGAGTCCTATTTCGTGAACGCGGCCATTGACACCGAGGCGCTCGCCGTCATCGAGCGGGCGCTGCCGTCAGCAGTCTCGGCGGCGGCGGCGGTCTCGTCGTGACGATCGTGCACCTGCTGCGTCACGGCGAGGTCTACAACCCCGACGGCGTGCTGTACGGGCGACTGCCGGGCTTCCGGCTCAGCGTCCTGGGGGTGCGCCAGGCCGAGGCCGCGGCCGCCTGGTTCGCCGCGCGCGACATCGCGTACCTGGCCTGCTCGCCGCTGCAGCGGGCCCGCGAGACCGCGGCCCCGGTTGCGGCAGCCGTCGGGCTGCAGATCGCGATCGACGATCGGCTGATCGAGGCCGGTAACGAGTTCGAGGGACAGCCGGTGGCCGGCGGGAAGGGCCTGCTGACCAACCCGTCGTACTGGAAGTACTTCCGCAACCCGTTGCGGCCGTCGTGGGGTGAGCCGTACGACGAGATCGCCGACCGCGTCATGGCTGCGATCCGCAGCGCTCGCGACCAGGCGGACGGGCGGGAGGCGGTGTGCGTCAGTCACCAGCTGCCGGTCGTCATGGCCGCGCGCCGTGCCCAGGGTCTGCGGCTGTTCCACGACCCGCGCCGGCGCAGGTGTGGGCTGGCGTCGGTGACCTCCTTGACGTTCGACGGCGACATCATCACCCGGGTGCAGTACGCCGAACCCGCCGCCGACCTGCCGGCAGGGACCGGCGCCGGGGCCTGAGCCGGCCGGGCGACGCGCTCGGCCGCGTCACACCTTCCTGAGGCCCGTTCCGACAGGCCCGGGAGCGTGGCGCACACTAGTTGCGATGCCTCGTCACCGCCGGATTCTGCGCCTGCTCGCCGCCCTCGCGGTGTGCGGCGTCCTGGTGCTGTCGGCGTGCTCGAGCAGCTCCGGCGGCAAGGATTTCAGCTTCACGTCGAAGAACAAGCGCGGGACCTTGATCAGCGAGAGCAAGCGCAAGCCTGCACAGGACATCGGCGGTGAGTTGATCTCCAGCGGCAAGCGCGTCACCCTGGCGGCGAACAAGGGTCACGTCACCGTGCTGAACTTTTTCGCGTCCTGGTGCAGCCCGTGCAAGGTGGAAACCCCGCAGCTGGATCTGTTCTACCGGCAGATGAAGACGAAGGGTCTGCACTTCATCGGCTTCGACACCCACGACGACAAGGGCGCAGGCAAGGCGTTCATCGCCCAGAACGACATCAGCTTCCCGGTCGTCTTCGACCAGGAGAGCGAGGTGCAGCTCAAGCTCGGCAACATCCCCGGGGTGCTTCCCTTCACCGTCCTGGTCGACAAGCAGGGACGGGTGGCCGCCGTCTACATCGACAAGCTGACGCCGAAGGATCTGCAAGGGCCGGTCGACACGCTGCTCGCGGAACGCTGATGCTGCTCGCGTCCGGGTTCACTGGCACGGTCGAGAGCGGGCCGCTGCTGGTCGCGATGGGCGTTGCGGTGCTGGTCGGCGTGATCGGTTTTCTCTCGCCGTGCGTACTGCCGCTCGTCCCGGGTTACCTGTCCTACGTCGCCGGTCTCGCCGGCACCGACGAGCGGCCCAGTCAACGCCGCATGGTCGGCGGCGCGTTCCTGTTCGTACTCGGCTTCACATCGTTCCTGACGCTGCAGGGTGCGCTGTTCGGGCAGCTCGCAGGCAGTATTCGCGAGCACACGTTGACCATCGAGCGGGTGCTCGGCGTCGTCACAATCGTCATGGGCATCGCCTTTCTCGGCCGGATCGGTTTCCTGCAGCGTGAATTCAAGATCCACAAGCTGCCCCGCGCCGGCCTGCTCGGAGCCCCCCTACTCGGGTTCGCGTTCGCGTTGGCCTGGACACCGTGCCTGACCCCGACGTTCTCCGCCGTCTACGGACTGTCGATCTCGCAGGGCAGTCCGGGCCGGGGCGCGCTGCTGATGCTGTGCTATTGCCTCGGCCTCGGTATCCCGTTCATCCTCGTCGCCCTCGGCTTCGGCTGGGTGTCCAGTGCCCTGGGCTTCGTGCGTGCGCACCGCAAGGTGGTCAGTGCCGTGGGCGGTGGGCTGCTGCTCGTCATCGGCGTCCTGTTGCTGACCGGGGAGTGGAACTCGCTGATGATCCAGCTGCAGGCGCACATCTCCCCGGGGTCGGGGATCGAGGTATGAGCAGCGACCTCCTGATCCGGCCCCTACGCTCGGTGTGGCGACGCCTGACGTCCATGCGCACCGCGCTGATCCTGCTGTTCCTGCTGGCCCTGGGCGCGGTGCCGGGATCGTTGCTGCCGCAGCGTCCGCTGAACGCGTCCAAGACCTCGACCTACATCAAGGACCACGGTGCGTGGGGCACGTTCCTCGACCGCCTCGGCATGTTCGACGTCTTCGGCTCGGCCTGGTTCGCGGCCATCTACCTGCTGCTGTTCATCTCGCTCGTCGGCTGCTTGATCCCACGTATCCGGGTGCACGCCCGCGCGGTGGCCCGTAAGCCGCTGCCCGCACCGCGCAACCTCTCGAAGCTGCCGGAGTCCGACACGTTCGACGTCGGCGACGCGCCTGCTGCGTACGCCTCGGCCGCACGGGCCTCCCTGGGGCGGCGGTGGCGGGTCGTCGAGCGGCCGGAGGACGGCGGCGTCGTGACGCTGTCGGCCGAGAAGGGCTACAGCCGCGAGACCGGCAACCTGATCTTCCACGTTGCGCTGCTCGTCGCCCTGGTGCTCATCGCGGTCGGCCGGCTGTACACGTACGAGGGGTTGCGGATCGTTCGGCAGGGCACTGGATTCTGCAACAACATCGGTGCGTACGACACCTGGAAGCCCGGACGTTTCGCCGCCGAGGGCAAGGTCAAGCCGGCGCCGTTCTGCATCAGGAACATCGACAAGTTCACGGCCACCTACGCCGCGGGCGGCGAGCCGCGCGAGTTCGCGGCGAAGGTCACCTACCAGCCCGACGTCGACAAGCCGGCGACCAAGACGACGACGATTACGGTGAACCATCCGCTGCGGCTCGAGGGCGACCGGGTCTACCTGACCGGCCACGGCTTCTCCCCGACGGTCACGGTGCGGATGCCCGATGGCAGTAAGCAGACCCTGACCGCGGAGTTCCTGCCCACCAACGCCTCGACGCTGTACTCCGAGGGCGTCTTCTCCTTCGACGGCAACGGTTCGACCACGGATATCGGGCTGTCCGGGTTCTTCGCGCCGACACCGGTCGACCCGGAGGGCAACGGCGTCATCACCTCGGCGTCGGCTCGTGTCGACCGGCCCGTGCTCGGCGTGTTCGTCTACCAGGGCAATCTCAACGCGACCGGACTGCCCCGGTCCGTCTACTCCCTCGACACGTCGAAGATGAAGAAGATCGGTGCCGAGAACCTCGTCATCGGGCAGACGAAGACGCTGGCCAACGGCGTGCAGGTCACCTTCGACGGCTGGACGCCATGGGTGAACCTGCAGGTCTCCCATGACCCCGCCCAGGGTTATCTGTTGATCGCCGCGGTGGCCATGGTGCTCGGGCTCGGCGCCTCGCTCGGCGTGCGGCGGCGACGGGTCTGGCTGCGCATCGGGCCCGGCGACAGCGGGACTACGCTCGTGCGTGTCGGCGGCCTGGCCCGCAGCGATTCGGGCAACTTCACCGGTGAATTCGCCACGCTGCTCGAGCGGCTGCGCGGGGCCCGGACCACCACGGAGCGGGCCGAGGCCCGCGACATGATCCACGCAGGCTCGACTTCTGCAGGGAAGGACTGATCATGGCCGGCATCGACGGACCCATGGCCCACCTCTCCGACGGGTTGTTCACCACGGCGATCGCGACGTACGCGCTCGCCATGGTCGGCTACACCGCCGAGTTCGCGTTCGGACGGGTGGCCAAGGCGCCGGCCATGCGCGCGCGGGAACTCGTGGGCGCCGGCGGACCGCCATTGACGTCGTCTGCGGACGTCGTCGAGCCTGCCACCGGCAAGCGCACGACCGCCGACAGCATCGGCCGCTGGTCAGTGCTGATCACGGTCGTCGGCATGCTCGTGCACGTCGCGTCGATCGCGGTGCGCGCCGGCGCCGTCGACGCCGTGCCGTGGTCGAACATGTACGAGTTCGCGTCGGTGGCCGGGCTGATCGGAATCGTCGCTTTCCTCGGCGTGATGTGGAAGGCGCCGCAGATCCGATTCCTCGGCGGCTTCGTGCTGCTGCCCGTCATCCTGCTGATGTTCCTGGCCGGGACCGTGCTGTACTCCAGGGCGCAGCCGCTCGTCCCGGCGCTGCAGTCCTACTGGCTGGCCATCCACGTCACCCTCGTGTCGGTGGCCGAGGGTGCGCTGATGACGTCCGCGGTGCTGACCGTGCTGTTCCTGCTGCGCTCGCGCTACGACAAGCAGGTCGCCGCGCCGGGGTACCGGCAGGGTTCCGTCGCCACGCTCGCGTCGCGCCTGCCCGCCGCCAAGACGCTCGACAAGGCCGCCTACCGGGTCGTCGCGTTCTCGTTCCCGCTGTACACGGTGGCCATCATCTGTGGCGCGATCTGGGCCGAGGCGGCCTGGGGCCGGTACTGGGGCTGGGACCCTAAGGAGACCTGGGCCTTCATCGTCTGGGTCATCTACGCCTGCTACCTGCACGCCCGCGCTACCGCCGGGTGGAAGGGCCGGGCCGCGGCCTGGGTCAACCTGCTCGGCTTCGGGGCCATCACCTTCAACTTCGTGATCGTCAACCTGGTCGTCTCCGGCCTGCACTCCTACGCCGGCCTGTCGTAGCGCTGCGTTCCGCGAGTTGTCCGCCCGTCCCCGCGCAGGAACACGGCGACGGGCGGACAACTCGGTGGGGCAGGCGGTCAGGACGTCGTGGTCAGGTCGTAGACGGTCGACCCGCCGACGGTCTTCGCGGTGAACGTCTTCGTCACCCACTGCTGGATGGCGTAGGCCGTCGAGGTGTTGGCCGCTGTCGACCCGATGAACCCCTGGGCGTCGGCGACGTAGTAGTGCACCTTGCCGGCGGCGACCAGTGCCTTGAACTGTGCCAGCGTGATCGCGTCGTCCGTGCCGTTGTAGCCGCCGAGCGCCATCACTGACCTGCCGGTAGCCAGTTCCAGCGACGCTGCCTCGTTGTCGCTGGTCGTCGCCGCCACCCACGAGTAGGCGGATGCATCGGCTTTCAGCGCGTTGGTCAATGCCGAACTGACCGTCGTCGCGCCGCCCAGGCCGCCCATGCCACCGCCGCGGCCGCCGAACCCGCCGGTCGGTCGGGTGCCGCCGCCGGGGAAGCCGGGGAAGCCACCGGTCGCCGTACCGCCCGTCGTCCCGTTTGTCGTCCCGCCGGGGAACCCACCGAACCCGCCGGTGCCGCCGCCGGGGAATCCTGCGCCGGTGCCGCCGAACCCACCACGTCCACCGCCGAACCCGCCCGAGGTGGCCGGACCGGCCGAGGGCAACGCGCCGGTGTGCCCGGTCGACGCCGTCTGCAGCGCGTACGCGGTCGGAGCGATGAGCAGCGTCAGTGCCAGCAGCGGTGCCACGATCCAGGCCCGTGCGAGCTTGGTGACGAACAGTGCGAGCACCGTCAGCGCGGCCGTGAGCAACACGATCCAGCGCAGTTCGGGGTGCCAGGACGCCCGGCCGAGCAGGACGTACGTCCACCAGCCCGTGGCCGCGACGAACGCCGCAAGCGTCCACCGGGCCACACCGTTGGTCTCGGCGCGGCGCCGCCACAACTCGAGCACGCCGATGCCGACGAGCGCTGCAATCGCCGGCGCGAGCGCAACGACGTAGTACGGGTGGATGATGCCGCTCGCGAAGCTCAGGACGACGCCGGTGACGAGCAGCCAACCGCCCCAGACGATCAGCGACGCACGCAGGGCGTCGGTTCGCGGGCGCCGCCAGGTCACCCAGGCCAGGGCGACGATCGCAATGAGCGCCGCCAGCAGCAGCCAACTGATCTGGGAGCCCATCTCGCTGCCGAACAGCCGGGTGAGGCCGGTCTCGCCGGAGGAAAATCCGCCGCCGGTCGCCGCTCGGCCTCGTCCACCGACGGCGCCGTTGTTGTTCGATCCGGTGAGTCGCCCGATGCCGTTGTAGCCGAACACCAGCTCGAGGATGCTGTTGTTCGTCGACCCGCCGATGTAGGGACGCGAGCCGGCCGGCCACAGTTCGACGAGAACCACCCACCAGCCGGCAGAAACGACGAGCGCACCGAGCCCGGCGAGCAGGTGCAGCAACCGGTTACGGACGGTGGTCGGCGCCGCGACCAGGTAGGCAATTCCGAAGCCGGGGACGACGAGCAGGCCCTGCAGCATTTTGGTCAGGAACGCGAAGCCGATGAGCACCCCGACCAGGACGATCCAGCGCATCCGCGCGTGCTCGATCGCACGGACGGTGGCATACCCGGCCGCGGTCATCAGCAGCACGAGCAGGGCGTCGGGGTTGTTGAACCGGAACATCAAAGTGGCCACCGGGGTGGTGGCGAGCGCGGCGCCGGCCAGCAGCCCCGCCGTCGGGCCACTGACCCGCTTCACCGCCGCGTACAGCAGCGCGACCGCCGCGACTCCTTCCAGGGCCTGCGGCGCCAACACCGACCACGAGTTGACGCCGAACAGCTTCACCGACAGGTCCATGACCCACAGCGACGCCGGGGGCTTGTCGACGGTGATGAAGTTCGACTGGTCGAGCGAGCCGAACAGGAAGGCTTTCCAGCTCTTCGCGCCCGCCTGGGCGGCCGCGGCGTAGAACTGGTTGGCCCAGCCCGACACCGAGAGGTTGACGAGGTAGAGCAGCACGGTGCCGACGAGCAGCCCACCGAACAATCCCCGGTCACGCCGACGATGCGCCGACGCGTCGAGCTGCGGCGGGTCTTCCGGCTCCCGCGGGTCGAGTGTCGGGTTGTCGTCCGAGTGTCGACTTGAAAGGCGCCACTCGTCGCGTAACCCGCCACTCAACGGGGGGTGGGTCGAGGACTGCGTCAGATCGGTCGTCATCACTTCGCCTTTGCGGTCAGGTCGTAGACGGTCGAGCCGCCGACGGTCGTCGCGGTGTAGTGGGCCTCGACCCACGAGGTGATCTCGCTGCCGGTGCCGCCACCCCGTCCGCCGCCGAAGCCGCCGCCGCCGATGAAGTAGTGGATCTTTCCTGCGGCGACGTACTTCTGGAACTGGGCCAGGGTCGGGGTGGCGTCAGAGCCGGTGAACCCGCCGATGGCCATGACGGCAGTGTCGGACGCGAGCTCCAGGGGGCCGGCGCTCATCGAACCGATGGTGGCCGCCGACCAGGTTGTGGACGTATTTTTCAGCAGGGCAACGACCGCAGTGCTCGCGCTCTGGCCGCCGAACCCGCCGCCGGTGGGACGAGTCCCCGTGCTGCCGGGGAACCCACCGGTACCGCTCGTGCTGCCGGGGAACCCACCGGTGCCACCTGATCTGCCGGGGAACCCACCGGTGCCACCTGTGCTGCCGGGGAACCCACCGGTCCCACCCCTACCGCCGGGGAACCCACCCGCACCGCCGCCGCCGCCGCCGAAGCGACCGCCGCCGAAGCCGCGCGTCCCGGTCGACGGTCCGGCCGACGGCGTCGACCCCGTCTGCGGGGTGGCCGCGGCGTCCAGGGCGTACGCGGTCGAACCGCTGCCGAGCGAGATGATGCCGACCGCCGCGGCGGCGATGACCAGACCGCGTCGGGCCCGACTCGGCGGCACGAGCAGCAGTGCGGCCGCCGCGACCGACGCCACGAGCACAGCCCAACGCACCCATGGGTGCCAGTCGGACGCGCGATTGAGCAGCGAGTAGCTCCAGATGCCGGTGACCAGCGCACCGACGGCCAGTCCGACGCGAGCTGCCTGCTGCGCCCGGGCGCGCCACAGCGTGACCGCGCCGATGGCGACCACCGCCGCGATGGCCGGGGCCAACTCGACGCTGTAGTAGGTATGGATGGTGCCGCTGGCGAAGCTCAGCACGCCGCCGGTGATGACAACCCAGCCGCCCCAGACGATCAGTGACGCCAGCAGCCGGTCGGTTAGCGCAACACGCCTCGTCACCACCGCGGTCGCCACCACGGCGACGAGGGCGGTGGGGAGCAGCCAGGCGATCTGGCCGCCGTTGAGGTCGTTGAACAACCGGCCGAGGCCCGTCGAGCCGCTGAAGTTGGCGCCACCGCCGCCACCCGCACCATCGGAGGATCCGGTGATGCGCGAGACGCCGTTGTAGCCGAACGCTAGGCCGAGGGCGGTGTTGTTGCCCGAGCCGCCGATGTAGGGACGCGACGAGGTCGGCGTCAGGTCGACGGCCAGCACCCACCACCCGGCCCCGACGATGATCCCGACGCCCGCGCCGAGCAGCTGCAGCAGGCGCTTCCACCAGGTGCCCGGCGCGCACACCAGGTAGGCGATGGCCAACGCAGGCAGCACCGTGAACGGCTGCAGGCCCTTGGCCAGGAACGAGAAGCCCATGACGAGCCCGGCGGCGATCAGCCACCGCGTCGAGCCGTTCTCGATGGCCCGGACGGTGCAGTACGCAGCGACCACGATGAGCAGCGTCATCAGCGCATCGGGGTTGTTGAACCGGAACATCAGCGCGGCGACCGGTGTGATCGCCAGCAGCAGCCCGGCGAGCAGCCCGGCGCCGTGACCGAACCAGCGCTTGACCGCCGCGTACAACAGCCAAACGGTCAGCACGCCCTCGATCGCCTGCGGCGCCAGCATCGACCAGGAGTTGAACCCGAAGATCCGTCCGGAGAGCTCCATCGGCCACAGCGATGCCGGTGGCTTGTCGACGGTGATGAAGTTCGACGAGTCGAAGGAGCCGAAGAAGAACGCCTTCCAGCTCTTGGTGCCGGCTTGCACGGCGGCAGCGTAGAAGTCATTGGCGTTGCCGGACGCGCCGAGCTTCCAGAGGTAGAGCACGGCGGTGCCGGCCAGCAGGGCGACGAGCGAGAGCCGCTCCCGCTGCTCGTAGACCCAGCCGTGCCGTGCCGCCGGCTCGGGCGGTACGACGAGGTCGGGTTGATACATGACGCTGCTCACGCGGTCACCTCCGTCCGGCGGCCGAACACCCAGTGCCGCAGCAGCACGAAGCGCAGGGCGGTGGCGACCAGGTTGGCCACGACGAGCACCGCGACCTCGACCGTGCGCGCAGGGTGCGTCGACAACGCGCCGAGCAGCCACAACGAGCCGCTCGTCAGCCCGAGACCGAGCGCGAACACGACGAGTCCTTGCACCTGGTGCTTGCCGTGGCCCGAGCCGCGGACGCCGAAGGTGAACCGGCGGTTTGCGGCGGTGTTGGCCACTGCGGTGATGAGCAGTGCCAGCAGGTTCGCACCCTGCGCACCGAGCGATCCCCGCAGCACCACGAACAGGACGAGATATGCGAGCGTTGACAGGACGCCGATCATGCCGAAGCGAAGAGCCTGCACCGTAAATCCGGTGCTTGCCGTACCCGAAGGTATGGATGCGTCTCGTCCCACCGCCTGCCGGACCTCGCTCAGCGGCAGGCCGCCGCCCAGTAGCGCGCGTCCCACCCGGACGATGCCGCGCAGGTCCTGCCATGCGGTGGAGCGGATGTCGACGCGGCTGTCCGGGTCGTCGGTCCAGTCGACCGGTACCTCGGCGATGCGCATGCCACTGCGCTCGGCGAGCACCAGCAGCTCGGTGTCCCAGAACCAGGCCGTGTCCTTGACGTGCGGCAGCAGCACGCGCGCCGCGTCGGCCCGCATGGCCTTGAAGCCGCACTGAGCGTCACTGAACCCAGCGCGCAAGGTCGTGCGGAGCAACAGGTTGTAACCACGGGAGATGAACTCGCGCTTCGGTCCGCGTACGACACGCGACGACCGCGCCAGGCGACTGCCGATTGCAACGTCGCTGTGACCCGACAGCAGCGGTGCCACGAGGGGCAGCAGCGCCGCGAGGTCGGTCGACAGGTCGACGTCCATGTACGCGACGACGCGCGCCGTCGATGCCGACCACACGCTGTTCAATGCGCGGCCGCGGCCCTTCGCGTCGAGGTGAACGGCACGCACCCCGCTGAGGGTGTCCGACAGCCGCCGGGCAACGGCCCAGGTGCCGTCGGTGCTCGCGTTGTCGGCGACGGTGATCACCGTCTCGAGCGGGAACTGCGTGCGCAGGAAATCGTGCAACCGGCGCACGCTCGGCTCGAGGTCGACCTCCTCGTTGTAGACGGGGACGACGATCTCGACGTCGACGATCGCATCGAGATCTGGCGGGGTGCCGGTATCGGTGCGGGCCGCTAATGCGGTCATCTGGGTTCCTTTCACGGACTCGATCGCTGCTTCAGGTGGGGATTCAGCGGTCATCGGGAGAGTGGGACAGGCGTCTCGAGGCGCAGGGCGAGGGCGGGGCAGGCGGCCACCGCGCGTCGCGCAGCGGGCAGGTCGGCTTCGGCCACGTCCGGGTCATGCAGCACGGGGAAGCCCCACTCGTCGACGCCGACCCGGGTCGGCAGCAGCACGGAGCACAGCCCGTGGCCGTCGCAGCGGGTCCAATCGATCTCGAGACTTGTCATGCGACGACGCAGTCGGAGCACGACCAATGTGCATGGCATTCGGCGGCCGGAGCGCAGCGAGGGCCGGTCATGGCACGAGCCCGATCGGCAGCTGACCGAGCACCGGACGCCCGCAGCCGCCGTGCAGGTGCAGATCGTTCTCGTCGTGCAGCAGGTGCAGGCCGGACATTACGAACCGGGCCGCGCCGTCCGGATGCGCGCACGCACCGCGGCCGTCAACCGCTCGGGCGTGCGCGAAGGCTGAGCTGAGCCCGGCAACATGACCTGCCGCCAGCGCCGTGACGTCGGCCGCCAGCGCCGGCAGGCCGAACCGGCACGGGCCGCACTGGCGGGCCGACTCGCCGGCCAGCCAACCGGTGACCCGAGCCAACTCGCCGAGCGAGCAGGTGTTGTGGCCCAGAACTACCAGGACTCCCGCGCCCAGGGTGCCGCCGGCCGACGCCAGTCCGGCACGAGACAACCGGATCTGCCCGATCGGCGCGATCCAGCTGCCGTGGTAACCGCCGACCACGACGGCCTGCGGGTCGGCGGACTGCGCGGCCGACAGCACGATGCCCAGCGGCGTACCCAAAGGTATCTCGACGACGCCCGGCCGGCCGACTGCGCCGCCGACCGTGAGCAGCGTGGTGCCCGGCTCGTCCGGCGTCCCTGTCTCGGCGAAGCGGTGCGGGCCGTAGCGCAGCAGCACGGCCAGCTGAGCCATCGATTCGACGTTGGCCACGAGCACGCCGTCGACGGTGGGGGGTGTGCGCCGGCCCGGCGGCAGGGCTGCGCTGCCGTGCAGGGTGCGGACCACGGCGCGGGCCTCGCCGCTGACGAAGCCGCCGGGAACGATCTTGACGCGCACGTGCTTGCCGTCGGGACGCTCGGTCGCGGCGGCGCGCACCGACTGCGCGGTTGCCTCGTCGTGCACGGCGACCGTGACGTTGCGCGAGCCGATCGCATGCGAGAGCGCCAGCGCTCCGTCGAGCATCAGGTGCGGCGTTCGGCGCATCAGGACACGGTCCTTGCGGCTGGCCGGCTCGCTCTCGGTGCCGTTCACGATCACTTCGCGACGACCGGGCGCCAGGGCGCGGATCTTCGTTGCCAGCGGGAAGCCGGCGCCGCCGCGGCCGGCGACCGACGCGCTGTCGAGGTAAGCCAGCACGCGCTCGAGGTCCGACCCGGGCAGCGGGCCGTGGGTGGCCAGGTGGGCGGGCAGGTCGAGGCGCGGCGCGTGTTGCAAACCGGCCAGCAGGCGAGGCGCGCCGATGGACCAGGCGTGCAGGTCGAGGTTCGGCGCAAGGGCCGGACGGTGCAGCAGGGCGGTCATCGGGAGGCTCCCTCGGAGACGCGGGTGGGGGTGGTCGGCCGCACGCCGCTGGCGGCTAGGGGTACCGGCCGACCGGCGAAACGATCGCGCTGCGTACCGCGAGGTATGGAGGCGACGCGGATTGCCACCGATACGAGCACGGCCGCACCACAGACGATGTAGATCAATCGCACCCAGCCCACCAAGCTGTCGGTGCCGCTGGTGAAGCCATGCAGCATGGCCAGGCCCCAGCCGGCGTAGGACAGCCCGTGCAACCGGCGCCACACCCGCGCGCCGCGCTCGGAGGCGGCCATTCGGCCGCGGGCCAGGCCGAGCAGCGAGACGCCTACGAACGTGTAGAACGCAAGCGAACCGAGCCCGACCCACGTGGGTCGGTAGCCGGAGGTGAACGGCACGATCGCCCCGGTGATCCCGACGTTCGCGTAGGTGTCCAGGACGATCGTCACGACGTGCAGCACGAGCACGCCCAGGCCGAGGCCGGCTGCCGCGCGGTGCAGGTACTGCACCACGTACCGGCGCCCCGCGTGGCCGGGGCGGGACATCAGCGCACCGAGGCAGGTGGCGAAGCTCAGCAGGATGAGCGCAGACAGGCCGGCTCCGCGCGCTGTGAACCAGAGACTCATGCGACCGCACCTCGCGGGACGGCGCCGAGGGAGCGACGAAGGGGCAGGGTGCGGATCTGGGTCGGCGTGCGGATCTGGGTCGGCCAAGCGCCGGTGGTGACGACGTCGCCCCGCTGATCCACGAGCCGGGCTGCGGTCCCGCGCGAGGCGAGCCAGGCCAGCGCGTCGTTGCCCTTGACGATCGCGGCGGTGCTGGCCGTGTTGGCCGCGAGCGCCGAGCCCGCGGCCACGCTGACCGTGCGCCACGGGCCGGCTGTCGGCTCACCCGTGCTGGGATCGACGATGTGGTGGGCGGTGCCGTTCCCGCGGCGCCAGGTGCGGACGGTGGTGGTCGAGGTCGTCAGGCCGCCGCGGCGGATGCGGACGAGCTGACCGGTCTCGCCCTCGCGTTCGGCGACGCGAACCGTCCAACCTTCCGGCCGCTCGCCGGCCACCGCGACGTCCCCGCCGAGCTCGACGAGCACCGGTGTGCCGTAGCGGCCGGCGAGGGTGCGGGCGGCGTGGTCGGCGGTCCAGGCCTTGGCGGTGGCGCCGAGGTCGAGGGCGCAACCCGCCGGGACGCGCAGGATGCCGGCCTCGCGGTCCAGCCGGACCGCCCGCCACGCGTCGGCCCGGGGTGCGGCGTGCTCGACCGTCGCGTTGGGCCCGAGCTCGGTGATGTCGCGGTCGTAACCGATGCGCTGCATCGCGATGCCGAGGGTGGGGTCGACGGCGCCGTCGGTGTTGGCCGCGGCGTCGAGGGCGGCGTCCACGAGCTCGACGAGCATCCGGGAGACGGGGACGGGGCGGCCGGCAAGCGCGTTGGCCTCCGAGAGCGCCGAGTCCGGACGGAACCGGCTGGCCAGGATGTCGACCCGCTCGAGCAGCGCGGTGAGGTCGGCGACTGCGGCCGCGAGCGCGGTCTCGTCGTCGATCGTCAGTCGCACCGTGCTGCTCCAGGCTGTCATGACGTGGGTAGCGCTCATGACCCGTTGCTCCCGCCGTCGGTTGAGCTGTTCTGGTCGGTGCTGCTGACACCTGAGTCGTTGGACGTTGACGAGCTCGCCGACGAACTGGGTGTCGTCGTGGTCGGCGTCGTCGTGGTCGGTGTCGTCGTGGTGGGTGTCGTTGTCGACGCCGACGTGCTGGACCCGGTGCTCGGTGTCGTGGCGGTGTCGCCGGAGGCGTCCGCGGTGCTCGCCACCCCGGACACGAGGCCGAGCGTGATTGCGGTGGCGGACAGGGCGGCGGCGCCGGCAGCGATCCGGCCGCGTATGCGCAGGCGCTTCGGGGAGTCCATCGGATTCATACCGGCAACGATGCTGTCGGGCGGCTCAGGGCCGCGTCACCACAACGTCAAGTGCCTCTTAAGCCTGGCTGAGACTGGGTGAAGGTCCCCGGATTGGGCGGCCCGTTCATAGTGGGCTTATGAAGATCCGTTCCTGGCTCCCGGCCCTGGGCCTCGTCCTGGCCGTGACCGCCTGTGGGAGTTCTGGCTCGGGAGCCGACCAGTCGTCCTCCGCTCCGACCTCGCCGGTCACCGCTTCGCCATCGGTCAAGGGGGTCGAGTCGCTCGGGGCGGCGTCGTCGACGGCTTCCACGCCTGCGGCCTCCGGGCCTGCGGTCGCGTCGCCGGACGGCGACTTCACCGTCGTCCTGCCTACCGGCTGGCGGCAGGACACGGCCGTCGCGCAGCAGATCAAGGCGGTCGCGGCCTATTTCGGCCCGACCCGCAACGCCTTCGCCTCGAACGTCAATGTCGTTCGGGAGGACCTGCCGGCCGGCCTCGACGTGGAGTCGTATCGTGCGAAGTCACTTGCCGGCCTGCGCGCGGCGATCGCGATCACCGATCTGACGCCGAGCACCAAGCTGAGCGTCGACGGTGAGGACGCCCTCGAGTACTCCTTCACGGACACGCAGCAAGGGCGGAAATTGATCCAGCGTCAGACGGTCGTGCTGCACGGCTCGTCCGCTTACACGATCACCTACACGTCGACCACCGTCGACTTCGCGGCGTCGAGCGCCGCCGCCCACAGCATCGTCGGTTCGCTGCGTTGGCGCAGCTGACGGGGGTACGCGTCGACGGACTGGAAGTATCCGACGGACTTGACGGGCCAGACGAACTAGGGCCGGCCGAAGTCCAACGTGATCATCGCTCCGCCGGACGGGCTCGCGCCCAGGGTCATGGCGCCGCCTGATGCCACGGCACTGCGCCGGGCGATGTCCAGGCCGAGGCCGCTGGATCCGCGGTCGCTGCGCCCGCGGATCGGCTCGCCCGATGGCAGGCCGGGGCCGTCATCGGCCACCACGAGGCGCGCGCCGTGCTCGGACGGCGCGAGGGTCACCGAGAACGCCGTGCCCTCGGGCGTGTGTGCGACGACGTTCTCGAGCAGGGCGTCGACGACCACGGCGAGATCCTCGGCTCCGGCGCGTACCGGTAGCGGGTCGGCAGGCAGGTCGACGGTGGCCACCCGGCCCTGATCCTCCGTCAGTGCCGACCAGAACGCGACGCGCCCACCGACCACTTCGGTGGCGTCGGACGCGGGGATGCGGCCCTCGCGCTGCGGTCGCCGCGCCGCGTGGATGACGGCGGTGAGCATGCGCTCCAGGACGGTGACGTGCCCCCCGATGCGTTCGGCCTCAGCCGGCTCGTCGAGAGCCTCGGCGTCGAGGCGCAGCGCGGTCAGCGGGGTGCGCAGCCGGTGCGACATGTCCGCGACCGTCTCGCGCTCCTCGGCGATGAGCTCATCGATCCGGTCGGCCAGCCGGTTCAGCGCACGGCCGACGTCGGCGACCTCGACCGGCCCGTCGGTAGGCGCCCGGGCGGTGGTGTCGCCGGAGCTCAACTGTTGGGCCGTCGCCGCGGTCTCGGCCAGGGGGCGCACGATGCGTCGGGTCAATAGCTCACCGAGGGCAATCCCGATCAGGATCAGCACGACGCTGGCGCCGGCAAGCAGGAGCAGCGGGGTGGTGGCGCCGGACGTGATCTCGTCGTCGGTGGCGTATACCCGCACGACGTAGGCGTCGTCCTCGGCGCTGCGGAAGAATCCGACCCGCAGCGATACGAGTGTGCCTCCCGCATAGCTGGTTGGCGAGGGGTTCGGCGGGCCACCCAGACCCGGCCGCGACACCCCACCGGACAATCCGTCGGACAGCGCGGGAAGGTTGGCAGGGGTGCCCGGCGGCGGGGTACCGACGACGGAGCCGCTGGGCAGCTGCACCGACGCGGCGTTGGGGAGCCCCTTCAGGTAGGCGGGCAGTGCTGTGGCGCCGTACTGGCCGACCGCGCGGGCGACGTCGCCTGCCTCGCGCTGCAGGTCGCTGATGGCGTCGTCGCGGGCGTTGTTCCGAATGAACACCACGAGGGGGATGGCGAAGGCCAGCACCACGAGGACGGTCATGCCGACGACCAGCAGCAGGATGCGCCGGCGCACGCTCAGGCCTCCAAGGGAGCGGCGAGCCGCACACCGACGCCGCGCACGCTGTGCAGGTAGCGCGGCTCGGCCGCCGTCTCGCCGAGCTTGCGCCGCAGCCACGACAGGTGGACGTCGACGGTGCGGTCGGAGCCACCCCATGCCAGCTGCCAGACCTCGCTGAGCAGGTCGCGCTTGGTGACGACCTCCCCGGCCCGCCGGGCCAGGGCGAGCAGCAGCTCGAACTCCTTGCGGGCCAGCTCGACTGCTCGACCGTCGACGGTGACCTCGTAGCTGCGGGTGTCGATCTTCAGGCCACCGACGGTGATCACCGGGTCCTCGTCGGTCTTGCCCGAACGCCGCATGACGGCCCGGATCCGCGCCGTCATCTGCGCCGCAGTAAATGGCTTGATCACGTAGTCGTCGGCGCCGAGGTCGAGCAGCCGGATGATCTCCTGCTCGTCGTCCCGCGCCGTGGCGACGATGACCGGCACGTCGCTGACCGCCCGCAGCATGGACAGCACGTCGGCACCGTCGATGTCCGGCAATCCGAGGTCGAGCAGCACGACGTCAGGCTTCTGCTCGACGGCCGCACTCAGCGCCGGCATGCCCGACCCGACCGCCGACACGACGTGCCCGTGCTCGCGCAGCCCTCGGGTCAGCGCGGTACGGATCGCACCGTCGTCTTCGACCAGCAGCACCTGAGCCATGGCCGCGAGACTAACCGTCCAACATCGTGGAGTGCTGTGCCCCGATACCGGGGTCAACTCTCCACGATCGCGCCGGATACTGGAGGGATGGCCTACGCCGATCTTCAGCAATTCGTCGCAGCCCTCGAGAAGGAGGGTGATCTCGCCCGCGTGAGCGTGCCCGTCGACCCGCACCTCGAGGTCACCGGGATCGTGCAGCGGGTGGTGCGCGAGCGCGGGCCGGCGCTGCTGTTCGAGAACCCCACGCGCGGACGGATGCCCCTGCTGATCAACGCGTTCGGCACCGAGCGTCGAATGGCGAAGGCCCTCGGCGTCGCCGACCTGGACGAGATCGGCGATCGCATTGCCGACCTGCTCAAACCCGAGCTCCCGAAGGGCATCAGCGGCTTTCGTGACGCGCTCGGCAAGGTCGGTCAGCTGAAGAACGCACCGCCGAGGCACGTCAAGAGTGCGCCCTGCCAGGAAGTCGTCATCAAGAACAGCAAGATCGACCTCGTCGACCTGCTGCCCGGCATCTTGGCCTGGCCCGAGGACGGCGGGGTGTTCCTCAACTTGGGGCTGACGCACACCAAGCACCCCGAGACCGGCGCGCGCAACCTCGGCATGTACCGCCTGCAGCTGCAGGACGAGCGGACGGTCAGCCTGCACTGGCAGATCCACAAGGACTCCACCTCGCACGCAGCGGTTGCCGAGCGGCGGGGCGAGCGACTGCCGGTCGCCATCGCGTTCGGCTGCCCGCCCGCGGTGACGTACGCGGCGTCCGCGCCGCTGCCGGCCGACATCGATGAGTACCTGTTCGCCGGCTTCGTGCAGCGCGAGCGGGTGCCGATGGTCGACTGCGTCAGCGTGCCGCTGCAGGTGCCGGCCGACGCGCAGGTGATCCTCGAGGGCTGGGTCGAGCCGGGGGAGCGGTTGCCGGAGGGTCCGTTCGGCGATCACACCGGCTTCTACACGCCGGTCGAGCCGTTCCCTTTTCTCCGCGTCGAGACCGTGACGATGCGCAAAAAGCCGATCTACCAGTCGATCATCGTGGGTCGACCGCCGCAGGAGGACGGGCCGATCGGCAAGGCCACCGAGCGGATCTTCCTGCCGCTGATCAGACTGACCGTGCCGGAGATCGTCGACTACGACCTGCCCGAGGCCGGCGTCTTTCACAACTGCTGCATCGTGTCGATCGACAAGCGCTTCCCCAAGCACGCACAGAAGGTCATGAACGCGATCTGGGGTGCCGGGTTGATGTCGCTGTCCAAGCTGATCGTGGTCGTCGACGCCGACTGCGACGTGCACGACTACGCCGAGGTCGCGTGGCGCGCGTTCGGCAACGTCGACTACGGCCGCGACGTGCTGCACACGGAGGGGCCGGTCGACCACCTCGATCACGGCTCCTACGAGCAGTTCTACGGCGGCAAGCTCGGTATCGACGCCACCCGCAAGCTGCCGACCGAGGGCTACCACCGCGGCTGGCCCACCGAGTGCGTGCTCGAGGACGCCACGCTCGCCACCGTCGACCGCCGCTGGGCGGAGTACGGCATCGGCGCGCCTGCGAAGGGCCGTCGGCGCCGCCGCTGAGGCGTATGACCGTAGATCCACGTCACGCGGCGGAAACCTCGCGCGAGCACGATCGGGGCCGTGTTCACCCGGGACGTCCTCGCGCTCTCGCAGGCGGACCTCGTGGTACGCGAGCTCGGCAAGCGCCGTTACGTGTCGCCTCTGGCGCACGAACTAGACGGCCGCCGCGACACCGTCCACTGGGTGGGTGAGTCGGACCGGGTGCTGCTCGACGACACCCGCGCCATGGCCGTCAACCGCGGAATCGATGTCGGACAACTGCCCGCGTTCGAACCGGCCGGCCCGCGTAAGACGTTGTACTTCGATCCGTCCACGACCCGGGTCGGCATCGTCACCTGTGGCGGGCTGTGCCCAGGGCTCAACAACGTCGTCCGAGGTCTCGTCCTGGAGCTCAACGACCGCTACGGCATTCACGACGTCGTCGGCTTCCAGGGCGGCTACCGCGGCCTGACCGTCGACGGCGCGAAGACCACCACCGTCCTCACCAGATCGGTCGTGCACGACATCCAGAACCGGGGCGGCACCGTGCTCGGCACCAGCCGAGGCGCCCAGGACCCGGACGAGATGGTCGACACCCTCGTCGAGCGAGGCATCACCGTGCTGTTCGTCATCGGCGGCGACGGCAGCCTGCGCGGCGCGCAGCGCATCGCCGAGGCCGCGACGGCGCGCGGTTACGACCTGGCCGTCGTCGGGGTGCCGAAGACCATCGACAACGACATCCCGTTCATCGACCGCAGCTTCGGCTTCGAGACGGCGTTCACCCGCGCGGCGGAGTCGATCCGGGCGGCGAGCACCGAGGCCCGTTCGACGCCCAACGGTGTCGGGTTGGTCAAGCTCATGGGTCGGCACTCGGGCTTCATCGCCTGCTACGCCACGCTTGCGCAGCACGACGTCGACTTCGTGGTCATCCCCGAGGTCCCGTTCCGGTTCGAAGGCCACGGCGGGCTGTTGGACGCGCTGCGCAGACGCGTCGACGCGAACGGCCACGCGGTGGTCGTGGTCGCCGAGAGCGCGGGGCAGGACCTGCTCCAGACGGCCGGCACCGACGCGTCAGGCAACGCGCGCCTCGCCGATATCGGCACGCTCACCCGGGACCGCGTCGTCAACCACTTCGCCCGCGAGAACGTCGAGCTGAGCCTGCGCTACGTCGACCCCGGGTACGCGATCCGCAGCGTCGCGGCCAACGGGTACGACGCGGAGTACTGCCTGCGGCTCGCGCAGGCCGCCGTGCACGCGGCCCTGGCCGGGCGTACCGCGATGGTCGTCGGCATGTGGCACGGCCGCTTCGTGCACATCCCGATTCCGCTCGCGACGAGCGGGCGCAACCAGGTCGACCCGGACGGCGATCTCTGGATGGCGGTGCTCGAGGCCACCGGCCAACCGGCCCGTTTCTCCTGAGCGACGAAGCGTGCGGAGCGAACAGAGCTGCTGACAGGCAGAATTAGTGGCGTGACCACCGGCGACCTCACCAGGGAAGACATCGCGCCCGCACGTGGCAACGTCCGCAAGTTCCTGTCGCTGGTCATGATCGAGCACTCGGTGTTCGCGCTGCCGTTCGCCTACATCGCCGCGCTGACGGCGATGTGGCGCGACACCCGGACGGTGCACTGGGTCGAGCTGCTGCTGATCACGGTGGCCATGGTGTCGGCCCGCACGGTGGCCATGAGCGCCAACCGCATCCTGGACCGCAGCTTCGACGCACTCAACCCGCGCACTGCCCGGCGCGAGCTCGTCACCGGTGAGGTGTCGCTGACGACGGCATGGGCCGGTACCGGTGTTGCGCTCGCCGTCTTCCTCGGTGCCTGCGCCGCGCTGTCCTGGCTGTGCCTGGCGCTCGCCCCGGTCGCGGTGGGTCTGCTCGTCCTCTACTCCTACGGCAAGCGGTTCACCGACTTCCCGCAGGTGCTACTGGCCCTGGCGCAGTTCGTCGCGCCCGTCGGGGCGTGGATCGCCGTCACCGGCCACCCGTCCTGGCCGGCCACGGCGCTGGGCCTCGCGGTCGGCACCTGGATCGGCGGCTTCGACCTCATCTACGCGTGCCAGGACTACGAGGTCGACCGCGCGATCGGCGTGCGGTCGGTGCCGGCCCGCTTCGGCATCCCGGCTGCGTTGCGCGCCTCGGCGATCGTGCACGTGGTCACCGTCGCTGCCTTTGCCTGGTTCGGCGCCGCGGCCGGGCTCGGCCGGCTGTGGTGGACGGGCTTGGCGCTCACCGCGCTCGTCCTGATCTATGAACACACGATCGTGCGCGCGGCCGACCTGTCGCGGGTGAACCGAGCGTTCTTCACCGCCAACGGCGTCATCGGTATCGGCCTGTTCGGCTTCGCGCTCGCCGACCTCCTGGTGCACGGGCTGGGCTCGTGAGTCGCACCCCCTGGATCGTCGGCGTCTCCGGGGCATCCGGCACGCCCTACGCGCGAGCGGTGATCGGCGCGCTGCTGGACGCGGGGGAGCCCGTCGACCTCGTCGTCTCGCGGGCCGCGCGGTTGACCATTCTCGACGAGACCGGCATCTCCTTCCGCGACGCGCACTGGCGAGAGGACCTCACCAGCTGGCTGGCCCGCGATCCCGGCGACACCGTGTACTGGTCGGCGGGCGACCTCGGCGCGGGCCCCGCGAGCGGCTCCTACGAGGCGCGCGGCATGGTCGTCGTGCCGGCCTCGACCGCGGCCGTTGCCGGCATCGCGATCGGGCTGTCGAAGGACCTGCTGCAACGCGCCGCCGACGTCACGTTGAAGGAGCGCCGACCGCTCGTTGTCGTGCCCCGCGAGACGCCGTTCACCCGAGCCACGCTCGGTCATCTGCTGACGCTGCACGACGCAGGTGCCGTGGTCCTGCCCGCGAACCCGGGCTTCTACAGCGCGCCGCAGACGATCGGGCAGCTCGTCGACTTCGTCGCGGCCAAGATCCTCGACGCCATCGGCGTCGAGCACACCTTGATCACCAGGTGGACGGGTGAGCTGGGCGCGGCCCGCACGACGTGACGCCCGCCAGGTGAGCTCGACGTTAAGAAAAACTATGCAGCGGGTAATAGTGTTGCGCCGCGTAACGATCTCCGGGGCCTTGCCTCGACGGCCCGTCATGCGTCAGGCGGGTCGCGCCGGGGTCTTTCGGGGGGCTCTGCGCAGACCCGCCGCCCCTACTCGAAGACGGCCCGCCCCGCAGGCCGACGTACCCTCGTTCCATGGCGATGACGGAGTCCCGCAAGGCCGAGCTGACCGAGAAGATCGAGCACCGCGAGCGGCTCACGCAGCAGGACGGCGAGGACCTCTACGACACCGACGACCTCGCCTGGCTCGGCGGTCTGGCGCACGGCGTGCGCACCGAGAAGAACGGCGACACCGTCTTCTTCAACGTCAACCGCCACCTGAACCTGACGAACGTCTGCACCGCGTCCTGCGCCTACTGCAGCTTCCAGCGCAAGCCGGGCCAGAAGGACGCATACACAATGCGCGTCGAGGAGGCCGTCGAGACCGCGCTGGGCATGAAGGACGACGGGCTGACTGAGCTGCACATCGTCAACGGCCTGCACCCGACGCTGCCGTGGAAGTACTACCCGCGCGTGCTGCGCGAGCTGAAAGCAGCTCTGCCGGACGTCGCCCTCAAGGCCTTCACCGCCACCGAGGTGCACTTCTTCGAGACGATCTCCGGGCTCACCGCCTCCGAGATCTTGGACGAGCTGATCGACGCGGGCCTCGAGTCACTCACCGGCGGCGGCGCCGAGATCTTCGACTGGGATGTCCGCAAGCAGGTCGTCGACCACGACACGCACTGGGAGGACTGGTCGCGCATCCACCGACTGGCCCACCAGAAGGGCCTCAAGACGCCGGCGACGATGCTCTACGGGCACATCGAGGAGCCGCGGCACCGCGTCGATCACGTCATCCGGCTGCGCGAGCTGCAGGACGAGACCGGCGGATTTCAGGTATTCATCCCGCTGCGCTTCCACAACGACAACAACCGGCTCTCGCACCTGCCGATGGCGCAGCCCGCCGACGTCCTGAAGACCTTCGCTGTCAGCCGGTTGATGCTCGACAACTTCCCGCACGTCAAGGTCTTCTGGGTCATGCACGGGCTGTCGACGTCCCAGCTCGCGCTGAACTACGGCGCCGACGACATGGACGGTTCGGTCGTCGAGTACAAGATCACCCACGACGCCGACAACTTCGGTACACCCGACAAGCTGACCCGCGACAACCTGCTCGACCTCATCCGGGACGCCGGTTTCCAGCCCAAGGAGCGCAACACCCGCTACGAGATCATCCGGGAGTACGACCGTCCCGTGCCGCTCGCCGAACGCCGGGCCGAGCCGCAGACGGTATGGGCCTGAGCGAGGTCAGCATGACGGACCAGCCGGAGCAGCCCGCGCGCGTCGAGCCGACGTTCCGCGGCTGGATGGGCTCGATGTGGCTGTACACGACGCTGCGCTTCGGCCTGTTCGGTGTGCTGTGGGGGATCCTTTACCTCCTCGGCGTGTCCGGCTACATCGCAGCGATGATCGGGTTGGTGCTGTCCGTGCCGTTGTCGTTCGTCCTGCTGGCCCGGCCGCGGGCTCGTTTCGCCGCGCAACTCGAGGCGCGCGTCGACTCGCGCCGGTTCCAGCGCGAGGACCTCGACACCCAGCTCGACCCCGATGCCCACGATCGCGAGGCCGAGCTGCGCGAGGCACAGGCCGAGGAAGCCCGGCGCGTCGACATGCGCAAGAAGTCGCGTCGCGCGGCCACGCCCGACTGACGCTGTCGAACTCGGATCAGGCCCAGTCGACGGCATCGACGAGAGTGCGGAGCCGGGCGCCGAACACCGGGTCCAGGCCGGCGGCCCAGGACACCCGACCGAGCACGTAGTCGGGGAAGTCCTCGCGACCCCGCGCCTGGGTCCGCCAGCCGTGCCGGGCGCAGTTGTGCAGCACCGCGCGCAGCGCGTCACGCTCGGGGCGAGGCAGGGTCGGTCGGACGTTCAGCACGGCACCCAGGGCCGCCTGCCGTCCTGCGGCGCCCAGCACGACCGTCTTCGTGTCGTTGACGGCAAAGCCCTCGTCAGCGACGATCCGCTCGACGGCCCGGACGAACGAGCTGCGGCCGCCGCGCAGCTCGCATCCACCGCTGAACGTCAGGTCGTCGACGTAGCGGGTGTAGCTCGCGCCGAACGACTCGGCCAGCCCGGTGAGCCGCCGGTCGAGGTTGAACGCGACGAGGTTGGCCACCCGCGGGGACGATGGTGCGCCCTGCGGCAGGTGCGGAACAGCCAGCCGGTCGCCCAACCGCCAGTGCTTGTCCGGTGCCGAGTCCGCGACGGGCAGTGCGCGCCACACGTCGTACGGGACGACGGTGCTCAGCAACCCGGTGGCGGTGTGCGCCACCTGCTCCGGCAGACCCGCGGTGCGCAGCACTCCCCACACCCGACCCGCGACGATCGACGCGAAGAACGACTCGAGGTCCAGCCGGATCACGACGAGCCGACCTGCATGCGGCGCCAGGGCGGTGCGTACCGAATGCCCGGTCACGGCGCCGTGGGCAGCGGCATGCACCGGGATCGGCTCGAGCACATGGCGCAGGAGCCGCCGTTGGATCTCCTTGAGCCGAGGCTTCGGCGCCGCCACCAGCCGCTGCCCGGTACGGGTAGGCATAGCGTGCCAGCGGTAGTGCCGCAGCGGCTCGGACGCGTGGCGTTCCCACCCGCGGACGTCGGCGAACCAGGCCAGCTCGCCCTGATCGACGTCGAGCAGCCGGGCGAGGTCGGCGAGGTCGTCGAGCGGCGCGACGGGCCAGCGCAGCTCGCCGGCGCGCGTCGGCGTCGGGGTCAGCGAGACGATGCGCGGCAGCCGGTCGCGCCGGCCGGTCCATGCTCTGACCCAGGACTGGGTGGTCTGCAGGAACGCGGCGAGCTCCCGGGGCCGGTCGTACGGGGGGTCGCGGTAGGCCTCGCTGACCTCCACCACCAGCTCGATCAACCAGGTAGGCGCCCGGCGTCGGCCCAGCGTGATCCGTGCGCGGCGAAGCATGTCGGACTCGTGCCAGGGCCCGGCCAGCAGGGCGGTCGCGATCCCCGTCGCCACGGCCCGTTGGCGGTCGGTACTCACGTGCCGGACGGCGGGAACAGCCGTTCCCGGTGGTGCGCGCCTGATGATGCATGGAGTGCATGCGCTGGCGTGCGGTGCGATGCCCTGCTTCGGGTGATGCCCCCGGGGTTACCCCGGAGAGGTCGGTTCGACCCGACCGTCCTGCCCCCGCCGTCCGGCACGGCCCGAGCGTAGTCAGCGCCGAGTTGTCCGTGCCACGCCCGGCCAGGACAGGTCCGGGCGCGGACAACTCGTCTGCGTCAGCCGCGCAGCAGTTCGCTCAGCTCGGCCACGGTCTGGTGTGACCCGGCGACGTGCCAGCGGTGACCGGACGCCTCGACGATCTTGGCCGCGCCGCCGGCGGCCAGGACGAGCGCCGCGCCGGGCAACCAGTCCCACGGCAGCGAGTTCGCCTGGACGGACGCCCCCAGGCGCCCCGCCGCGACGGCGGCCAGCTCGACCGAACCCGACCCGAGCATCCGGACCGTGGCTGCGCCGCCCATGGCTCGCAGCAGCGGCTCGCGCAGCGAGTCGTCGGGCAGCGTGAACGGGTGCAGGTAGGTGGCCAGGGACACCTGGGACAGCGGCTTGTCGGCCAGCGGTTCGAGCCGGACGCCGTTGCGCGTCGTCGGGTGATCGTGGCCGCCGACCCACAGCTCGTCGGTGCCCGGCTGGTACACCGCTCCGAGGATCGGCGCCTCGGTCTGGGACGGTCCGAGGGCCAGCGCGGCACACCAGGCGGGCAGCCCGGACAGGAAGTTGTAGGTGCCGTCGACCGGGTCGACGTACCAGGTGCGGGCGGTCGCCGCGCCCGAAGCCCCAGTGTCGGACGTGCCCTCCTCGCCGACGATCGCGTCGTCCGGGCGCTCGGCGCGCAACCGCGTCACCACGAGTTCCTCGGCGGCGTGGTCGGCGGCCGAGACGACGTCGGAGATCGAGGTCTTGTGCCGGACGGTCAGCCCGTCGGCCAGCATGCGGGCCGCGAGGTGGCCGGCAGCCCGGACCAGCGCGCCGGCGAGGTCGACGTCGGCAGCCACGTCCTCACCGTAGCGATCGGGGTAGGTATCAGCCGTGGGCTCGCGCGCAGTGTCGCTGCTGCGCGAAATCGCAGGGGGTCTTCGCGACCGCGCCCGGCGCTCGGACGTCATGGTGGTCGCGGCGGCGCTGACCTGTTACGCCGCCTTCGGCCTGGTGCCGCTGCTGGCCATCGGCACCCGCGTGGCGGCCGGGGTGTACGGCTCGAGCCGGGTGGTCGGGGCCGCGCAGTTCCTCGCGCGCTACGTGCCGGGTGCGCTGCACCTCGACCGGTCCGTCGTCGCGTTCGCACGCTCGGCGAGCGGGGCTCCCTGGTGGACCGCGTTGCTCGCGTTGCTACCCGTGTCGCTGTACGCCGAGGGGACAGTCCGCAGCCTCGAACGCTTCTCTCGCGCGCCGGAGCGACGTTCGCGGGCAATCCGGGGACGGACGCTCACCCCGGTGCTCGTGGTCCTGGCCATGCTGGCCGTCGTGCTCACTGCGGGGCCCCTGCGCCCGCTGCTCGACGACCCGTTCGGCCGCGGGCTCGGAGCGCGATTGCTCGGCGTCTTCGTCGCCTTCAACCTGCTGTTCTTCCTCCTGTTCCCGACGCTCCTGCTCGTGTACCGGCTCTTCGCCAGCACGCCGCTGCGCCGCGGCCCGCTCGTGGCCGGCGCGTTCGTGTCCGCGTCCTGGATCTCCGGGCAACTGCTCGGGTACCTGATCGCGCTGCGGCACGTAGGCGGGTTCGACCGGGCGTTCGGGCACTACGCACCGGCGGGCGAGGTGGCCGCGTTCGCCTTCCTCGTCTACCTCGAGAACCTGGTGTTCCTGCTGGGTTACCTGCTGGCGTTGGTCCTGCACGAACGCCCGCCACGGTCAGGCCGCGCCGATCGCCCCCGCGACGACCGCGGCCGACAGCGCGACGAGCGGAAGACCGCCACCCGGGTGGGTCGAACCGCCGACCAGGAACAGCCCGCGCGTGAGTGAGCGGTTGTGCGGCCGACGCAGCGTTGCCAGCGCGCCATGCTGCACCTGGCCGTAGATCGCTCCACCGGGAGCTCCGGTGAGCCGTTCGAGGTCGGCGGGCGTCCGGACGTCGCAGGACACCAGGTCGGGACGCAGGTCGACGCCCCGGTCGGCCAGTTGCTGCAAGAGCTGCTGCGCGTAGCGCTCAGTGAGTTCGGGTGACGTCCAGTCGACGGCGTCCGGGCCGTGGCGCGGCGCGTTGACGAGGACGTACACGGAGCGATGGCCGGCGGGAGCGACGGACGGGTCGTCCGGCGCGTTCACGTAGAGGACCGGGTCTTCGACGGGTCGAGGAGCGCCGAGGCGGCCGAACACCGCGTCGAACTCGTCGTCATACGGAGCCGTACCGTACAGCACGGTATGGTGGGCCATTCTCGGGTGCGCACCACGGACGCCGAGCAACAACACCACGCCGCTCAACGAATCGGCCGGCGGCGTCGGTCGTCGCCGCGACGTGTTCAGCCGCCCGTACAGCACCCGGGCGTCAGCGTCGCTGACCACAACGTCGGCGGGCAGACGCTCGCCGCCGGCTAGGTCGACGTACGCGACGCGCCCGCCCTCGACGCCGATCCGCTCCACCGCGGTCGCCAACCGCAGCGCCCCGCCCAACTCGACGAGCCGGGCGGTCAGGGCGCCGGCGAGGCGGTGCAACCCGCCGTCGACGTACCAGGCGCCGTACTTGTGCTCGAGGTAGGGCACGACGGCCAGCGCGGCCGGAGCCCGGCGCGGGTCGGAGCCTTCGTAGGTCGCATAACGATCGAGCATCATGCGCTGACGCGGATCGGTGAGCAGCGTTCGTCCGAGCCCGCGCAACGTACGCCCCGGCGCGACGGCGCGCAGATCGGCCGGCCGCGCCAACCGGCGGCCGAGGCCCAAGGCCGTGCGCGCGGACAGGGCGACGCCGAAGACCGGTTGCTCCACCGCGCGCCAGATTGCCGCGCCACGGTCGATCACGCGCTGCCAGGCGGCACCGGTGCCGGGACCGAGGGCGTTGTCGAAATTCTGGCGCTGTCGGGTGAGGTCGCTGGTCGTCTCTACGGTCACGCCGTCGGCGAAGCGGTAGCGCGCGATCGGGTCGAGGCGGTGCAGGCCCACCAGCTCGTCGAAAGGGGTGCCGCCGGTGAAGAGGTCGGCGAAGACGTGCGGCAGGGTCAGCAGTGTCGGCCCGGTGTCGAAGGTGAACGTGCCGGCCTCGGTCGTCCGGCTGAACCCGCCGAGCTTGCCGCCGGCCACAGGTGCCGTTTCGCAGACGGTCACCTGGTGGCCGAGCCCGGCCAACCGGATCCCGGCGGCGAGCCCGCCGACGCCGGCGCCGACGACAACGACGCGGGCCATCAGCTCGCCGCCCGGCGGATGCTCATGTGATCGAGAGTAGGAAGCGCCCCGACGGCCGGTTCAGCCGGAGTAGTAATCCGCGTAGGTCTTGCGAACCAGGTTCTTCTGGATCTTGCCGGTGGAGGTGCGCGGGAGCTCGTCGACGACGATGACCGCCTTGGGTGCCTTGAAGCCGGCGATCTGGCTCCGCGTCGCAGCGAGCACCTCGTCGGGATCGACGATCTCGCCCTCCTTGGCGGTGACGACCGCGGTGATCGCCTCGGTCCAGCGCGCGTGGGGGAGTCCGACGACCGCTACCTCGCCCACCGACGGGGCGGCCGCGTAGACCGCCTTCTCGACCTCGATCGACGCAACGTTCTCGCCGCCGGACTTGATCACGTCCTTGTAGCGATCGCTGAACCAGAGCATGCCGTCGTCTGCGAGCACGCCCGCGTCGCCGGAGTGGAACCAGCCGTGTGCGAATGCCGCCTCGGTCGCCCCTGGGTTCTTCAGGTACTCGTTCAGCGCCTGCGGCCCGCGATAGACGATCTCGCCCTCCTCGCCGCGGGGCAGGAGGTTGCCGTCCGGATCCATGATCGCGATCTGGACGTTGAGCACCTGCGTCCCGACCGCGCCGGAGTGCGACAGCTGGTCTTCGGGGCGGAAGTACGTCGTCGCCGGGCTCATCTCGGTCTGGCCGAAGGACAGGTGGAACCCGCAGTCGAACATCTCGATGCACCGGCGCAGCAGGTCGTCGGGCATCGGGGCCATCGCGTACGCCGCGCGCTGCAGTGACGTCAGATCGCGCGTGGCGACATCGGGCTGCTCGACGAGGGCACGCCACATCATGGGTAGCGCGAATGTCCGGGTGATCCGTTCGCGCTCGATGAGGTCCAGCAGCGCCGGCGCGTCAAAGCCGCGCATCAGGTACTGCGTCGCGCCGACGAGCACCGCAGGCGTGCAGAAGCCGTTGAGCTGCGCGGTGTGGAACATCGGCATGAGGCAGGCGATGCGGTCGTCGGCGCCGAGGCGCGACTGGGCCACGATCATCATCGATTCGAGGTAGATCGCGGTGTGGCTGCCGACAACGCCCTTGGGGAACGACGTCGTGCCGCTCGTGTAGAGGTAGCTGACCGCGTCGCGTTCTCCGACGAACACCTCCGGCGGGCGACGATCGTCACTGGTGAGCTCGTCGAACGTGCGCCACTGCCGATCGGGCAGCTCCTGGGCGTAGTCGGCGCCGGTGCCCGGGGCGACCACGACGTCGCGTACGGTCGGCACCTTCTCGACGGCCGGCTGGGCCAGGGGCAGTAACTGCGCCTCGACGACGATCCCGCGGGCCTCGGAATGGTCGAGCACGTAGGCGATCTCGTCCGCTCGCCAGCCGAGATTCAGCGGAACGCAGACGACGCCGAGCTTGGCACAGGCGAAATAGGTGACAACGAACTCGGCGCTGTTCCCGGACACGAGCGCGAGCACGTCACCGCGGGTGTAACCCGCCTCGGACAGACCGTTCGCGACGCCGTTCACCCAGACATCGAGCTCGGCATAGGTCCACCGGCGTTCGCCGTCGACGACGGCCGGATGATCCGGCAGCCGAGCAGCTGTTCGGGTCAGTGCATCGCCGATGTTCACGCGGGTGATGAGGTTGGTCGCGAGCTCGATGTCCACCGAACGACTGTGGCACGGGTCACTGTGCGGGGGCCAGCATTGCGTCGGCGTAGCGTCGATCGGGTGGGAAATGTCCGGCCCCGGGTGGGGCACATCCAGTTCCTCAACTGCCTGCCGATCTACTGGGGTCTCGTCCGCGCCGGCGTTCTGATCGACGTCGAGCTGACCAAGGACACGCCCGACAACCTCAACGACATGCTGGTGGCCGGCGACCTGGACATCGGTCCGATCTCGCTCGTCGAGTACCTGCGCCACGCCGACGACCTGGTGCTGCTGCCGGACATCGCGATCGGCTCCGACGGCCCCGTGCTGTCGGTCGATCTCGTCTCGCAGGTGCCGTTGGCCGAACTGGACGGCGCCCGGGTGGCTCTCGGCTCGACGTCGCGGACGTCAGTGCTGCTGGCGCAGATGTGGCTCGAGCAGTACCACGGTGTGCGTCCCGAGTACTTCACCTGCCCGCCGGACCTCACCGCAATGCTGCTCGAGGCGCAGGCCGCCGTCGTCATCGGCGACACCGCGTTGCGGGCCACCTACGACGCCCCTCGCCGCGGGCTCACCGTGCACGACCTGGGTCAGGCGTGGCGCGACTGGTCGGGTCTGCCGATGGTCTTCGCCGTCTGGGCTGCGCGCCGCGACTACGCCCAGGCCAACCCCGGCCTGGTCAAGGACGTGCACGCCGCGTTCATCCGCAGCCGCGACGACGCCCTGGCCCACGTCGACGAGGTGGCCAAGACCGCCGCCCGCTGGGAGATCTTCGACGCCGCGACGCTGGCCACCTACTTCCGCACGCTCGACTTCTCCCTCGGCGAGCGGCAGCTGCAGGGGCTCGTCGAGTTCGGCCGCCGCGCCGGCTACGTCATCGACCCGGTGTTCGCCGACGTCTAACCGCCAGGAGAATGGCGGGATGAACGACACCGAGCAGAACGCCCTCGACCCCGACGTGGCCCAGTGGCTGGTGCGGATCATGCCTGACCGCGACCCGCAGACCGTCGACGAGGCGCGGGAGCATGCGCGGGTGACAAACGCCGAGGCTCTCGAACAGATGGACCCGAAGCTGTTCCCGGCCGCGGAGTCCGACACCGAGATCCCGGCCGACGGCGAGGCGCCGGCCATCCCGGTCAAGGTATTGCGGCCGGCAGTGCCCGGTACCCGCGACGTCGACACCGCGGCGCTGCCCACCGTCGTCTACCTCCACGGCGGCGGCTGGGTCGTCGGTGATGTCGACACCCACCTCGGGCATGCCCGTCGGCTCTGCGCGCAGGTGCACGCCGTCGTCGTCTCGGTCGGTTACCGGCTCGCCCCCGAGCACCGCTTCCCGGCGGCGTTCGACGACGCGGTGCGGGCGACCGAATGGGTGGCCCAGCGGCTGGACGAGTTCGGCCGGTCCGCCGAGTTGGTTGTTGCCGGCGACAGCGCCGGCGGTCAGTTGGCTGCCTCGGTAGCGATCGCGCGTCGGGACGCGGGGCAGCCGCTCAGCGCGCAGCTGCTGCTCTACCCCGTCACCGACGTCGCCGGCCGGTACGAGGACGAGTCGGTGAACGCCGGCTACATGTCGCGACACTCGGGGCACAAGCGTTTCGGACTGACGCTCGAGGGCATGGTCAACTTCGCGAAGACGTACGTGTCGGCCGAGGACTCGTCCGACTGGCGGGTGTCACCGAAACGGGCCTCGTCGCTGGCCGGGGTTGCGCCCGCGGTCATCCACACCTCGACGCTGGACGTGCTGCGCACCGAGGGCAATTTCTTCGCTGACGACCTGCGCGCGGCGGGCGTCGACGTCATTGCCCGCGAGCACCCGTCGCTGAACCACTCCTATTTCGGGCTCGGCGGCGTGTCCTCGGTGGCCGACGCGGCGGCGTCCGAGGCAGCCGACGACCTACGCACGATCCTGGACCGCGCCAAACGCTGAGCTAGTTCGCCGCGACCCACTTCTGCGCGGCGTAAGAGGCGGCCGCATGATTCGCGAGGTTCTCGCGGGTGGTGAACGACCCGTTCGTCGACCCCGCGCAGTGATAGCCCGGCGCCGAGACCCACAGCGTCGCCTTGCCGTAGCTGAGCCCGAAGAGGTAGTTGCGGGTGTCGGCCTGGGTGAGCAGGGCGGCGCACGCGGGCTTCGCGCCGCTGATCCGCGGCGCCACCGACAGCGTGCGCACCAGCCCGGTCAGGCTGCCCGCGAGCACGCTGCGTCCGGTCAGCGCCACCGACTTGGTGACGCTGGGCTCGGCACCGGCCAGGTAGGCGCAGACGACCGCGTGGGTCGGCGTCTGGTCGGGGACGAGGGCGTCGTCGCCGTTGAGCCCGCGCGGCCGCAGTGGCACCCACCCGTTGGCGTCGCCGCGCGTCTGGGCGTAGGCCCGCGGGCAGGCGAGTGCCTTGTCGGCCGCGACGGACGTGCCCCCGGCGACGTCAGGGTTACTGCCGTCGTTCTTGACCCCGATCGTGAAGATCGCGATGAGCGCGACAGCGGCGATGGCCAGCGCGCCGAGGACCGGCGCCAGGGTGCGCGAGGGATCGGGTCGCTGCTGGAAAGCCATGCCCTCCAGTGTGGGGATCGTCGTCCCGTCGCCTGCGGTCGGGCCCGTCGCCGTACCCTTGCCTGGTGACGATCAGTGACGTGCTGGCCCGGGCTGCCGACGGTGGACGCATCACCCCGGACGAGGCGCTGGAGCTCTACACCGACGCCCCCCTGCACGCGCTGGGGCAGGCGGCCGATGCCGTCCGAAGGCGGCAATTCCCCGACAACATCGCCACCTACATCATCGACCGCAACATCAACTACACGAACGTCTGCCTGACGGCCTGCAAGTTCTGCGCGTTCTACCGGTCGCCGAAGCACGCCGAAGGCTGGACGCACCCGCTCGAGGAGATCCTGCGGCGCTGCGGCGAGGCCGTGGACCTCGGCGCCACGCAGATCATGTTGCAGGGCGGGCATTCACCCGACCTCGGCATGGAGTGGTACGAGCAGACGTTCTCGGCGATCAAGTCCGCCTACCCGCAGCTGACGCTGCACTCGCTCGGGGCGTCGGAGGTCGTGCACATCGGGCGGACGTCGAACCTGCCGCACGCCGAGGTCATCACGCGGCTGAAGGTGGCCGGCCTGGACTCGTTCGCCGGTGCAGGCGCCGAGATCCTCGTCGCACGCCCGCGCACCGCCATTGCGCCGCTCAAGGAGCCCGGCGAGGTCTGGCTGTCGGTCATGGAGACCGCGCACGGTCTGGGTCTGGAGTCGACGGCCACGTTCATGATGGGGACGGGCGAGACGAACGCCGAGCGCATCGAGCACCTGCGGATGATCCGCGATGTCCAGGACCGCACCGGTGGCTTCCGCTCGTTCATCCCATGGACCTATCAGCCCGAGAACAACCATCTCAAGGGACGCACCCAGGCGACGTCGCTGGAGTACCTGCGCATGATCGCGGTCGCCCGGCTGTTCTTCGACAACATCGTGCATCTGCAGGGCTCGTGGCTGACCACGGGCAAGGACATCGGCATGCTGACGCTGCACTTCGGCGCCGAGGACCTCGGATCGGTGATGCTCGAGGAAAACGTGGTGTCCTCGGCCGGCGCCCGGCACCGCTCGAACCGCACCGAGCTCATCGAGCTCATCCGCGGCGCGGGACGCATCCCGGCCCAGCGCGACACGCTCTACCGCCATCTCGTCGTCCACGACGACCCGGCCAACGACCCGGTCGACGAGCGCGTGCACTCGCACATGAGCTCGACCGCGCTGACGGTGTCCCAGCCGCTGACCTTGGTGCCTGCCAGCTGAGGGACGACGCCGCAGCGCAGCCGGGCGGTTACCCTCCAGTACGTGAACCTCGCCGTCGCCGTGCCCTTCGGCGTGGCGTCGGCGGTCGTCTACGGCACCTCGATCGTCGTCCAGCACCGAGTGGCGCAGGAGCACGCCGACGAGGGCGAGGAGAGCGCGAAGGGGCTCATGCGCCTCGCCCGCCATCCGATCTTCCTGCTCGCCATTGCCGGTGACCTGGTCGGCTTCATCTTCAACATCGTCGCGCTCTCGGCCGGCGCGGTCGTCCTGATCCAACCGCTCGTGGTGCTGATGCTGCCCGTGGCGCTCGGCGTCAGCGTCCTGATGGGCGGCCCGAAGCCGACCCGTACCAGTTACCTGGGCTGCGTCGGGGTGCTCGGCGGGCTCGGCGCTTTCCTGGCCCTGATCGGCGAGCCGACAACCGAGCACGTACCCAGGCCCCACTACATCCTGATGGCGGTGATCGCCGTCCTGCTCATCGGCGGTCTGCTTGTCCTGCTCGCCTCTCGGTGCCGACGCATCATCCGTGGCGCGGTGTACGGGGCCGTCGCCGGCAGCTATTTCGGCACGCTCGCCGTCATGGTCGACGCCGCTTCCGACCGGGTCAGCGCACAGGGCGTCGGGGCGCTGTTCACCACACCTCGAGGTATGGTCCCGCTGATCAGCGTCGTCGTGCTCGGTGCCGCCGGCATGGCCTTGACGCAGCTGTCCTTCCAGGTCGGGGCGCTCGGCGCCACGCTGCCGGCCAACCTGGCCGCCGACCCGGCCATGGGCGTCATCTTCGGAGCGATGCTGCTGCAGGAGCACGTCCCGTTGTCCGTGCCACACCTGGCGGGCTACCTGCTGTGCCTGGCCGCAGTCGTGGCCGGTGCGATCGCGCTCGCCCAGGCCCGCGCCCGGCTTGCCGAACCGGCCACTGCAGCCTGCTGACCGCGGGTCCGGTGAGAGACTGGCTGCATGACGGTGCCGGCGCAGGACAGCTCGGCAGCGCAGCCCGTCCGGGCGACCCTCGACAAGCGGCCCCGTGAGGTCGCGCAGATGTTCGACGGCGTCGCCCGCCGCTACGACCTCACGAACACCGTGCTGTCCTTCGGGCAGGACCGACGCTGGCGCCGGCGCACCCGTCAGTGTCTCGAGCTGACACCCGGGCAGCGCGTCCTGGACCTCGCTGCCGGTACCGGGGTGTCGACGGCCGAGCTGACCCGCGGTGGCGCCGACGCGGTCGCCTGCGACTTCTCGCTCGGCATGTTGCGCGCCGGCCGCTCGAGCCGCCGCCGGCGCACGCTGCCGTTCGTGGCCGGCGACGCGACCCGGCTGCCGTTCGCCGACGGCTCGTTCGACGCGGTGACGATCAGTTTCGGGCTGCGCAACGTCTCCGACGTCCCCGCTGCCCTGCGCGACATGGCGCGTGTGGTGCGTCCTGGTGGCCGCCTCGTGGTCTGCGAATTCAGCCGCCCGACGTGGCGCCCGTTCCGCGTGCTGTACCTGAACTACCTGATGCGCGCGCTGCCCGCGGTGGCGCGCCGGGTGTCGTCGAACGCCGAGGCCTACGTCTACCTGGCCGAGTCGATCCGGGCCTGGCCGGCGCAGGTCGAGCTCGCCGGGCAGATCGCCGCGAACGGGTGGACGCACGTCCGGCACCGCAACCTCACCGGCGGCATCGTCGCGTTGCATCTGGCCGAGAAACCGCTCTGACGCCCGCGGCGGTTAGGCCGGCATCCGCTCGGGTAACCGCAGAAGGACAGCGCTACGTTGGGGTAGCCGGTCGGGTTGACCGGACCCGCATCTATCAGTGGAGGTTGGCATGAGTCTCGACGACGACGACATCACCAGTGGCGACGGCGGCGCCGACGGCGCGGCGGGTACCGGCGACGGCGGTGCCGATGGCGCGGCGTCCCCCGGTGCCGAGGGCCCGGCCGACGGCGGCGGCGACGGTGGCGCGGACGGCGGCGGTGACGGTGGCGCCGACAGCGGCGACGGCGGCGCCGACGGCGCGGCGGGCACTGGCGACGGCGGTGCCGATGGCGCGGCGGGCACTGGCGACGGCGGTGCCGATGGCGCAGCCACGCCCGGCGCCGAGGGCCCGGCCGACAGCTAAGCCGACGTCCATAACCCGACATGACTGCACGATGAACGACCCATCGACGGACCGAGTCGGTGACACCGCCGTTGCGCGCTGTGTCGCCGGCTCGGCCGACGTCTTCGCCGCCGAGCACTGGGGCCGTGCGCCCCTGTTGAGCGCCGCGGCGAGCTTGCCGCGCGACTTCACCGACCTGTTCGACGCGCACGCCGTCGACGAGCTTGTCTCCGCGCGCGGATTGCGTACGCCGTTCCTGCGGATGGCCAAGGAAGGCAGCGTGCTGCCCGCCGCCCGCTTCACCCGCGGCGGCGGCGCCGGCGCCTCGGTGGCCGACCAGGCCGCCGACGACAAGGTCCTCACGGCCATGGCCGACGGCTCCACGCTCGTGCTGCAGGGCCTGCACCGCACCTGGCCACCGCTCGTCGAGTTCGGCGCGAAGCTGGCCGACGAGCTCGGCCACCCGGTGCAGATCAACGCCTACATCACCCCGCCACAGAATCAGGGCTTCTCCCCGCATTACGACGTCCACGACGTCTTCGTGTTGCAGGTGACGGGCCGCAAGAAGTGGACGGTGCACCGTCCCGTCGTCGAGGACCCGCTGGCCAACCAGCCGTGGGACGCCCGCCGCAGCCTGGTCGAGGCCCGCACGGCCGAGGCGCCCGTCCTCGAGACCGTGCTCGCACCCGGAGACGCCGTCTACCTGCCACGCGGCACCATCCACGCCGCGCAGGCGCTGGGGGAGTTGTCCATTCATCTGACGGTCGGGGTGCACCCGCTCACCCGCTACGACCTGGTCCAGCGCCTGCTCGAGGCGGTCCAGGACGACCCGGCGTTGCGCGCGTCGCTGCCGATGGGCGTCGATCTCGCCGACCCGGCCGTGCTGGCGCCCGCGCTCCAGGACACCGTCGGCGCATTGCAGCGTGCCTTGGCCGACGTACCGGTCAGCCGGGTCGCCGACGAGCTGGGCACCAACCTGATGCGCCGCACCCGACCCGTCGCGCTCGGCCCGCTGGCCCAGCTCGACCTCGCCGAGCGGCTCGCGGTCGACACCGCGCTGCGGCTGCGGGCGGCGCTGCGGTACCGGTTCGCCGACACCGGCGAGCGGTTGCAGATCGTGCTGCTCGACCGCACCGTCGAGCTGCCGGCCGGCACCGCCGAGGCGGTCAAGATCGCGCTCGCGGGTGCGCCGTTCACGCCGGCCAACCTGCCCGGCCTGGAGCCGGCCGAGCAGCTCACTCTTGCCAGGCGGCTGGTCCGCGAGGGCCTGCTCGTCGTCGCTTGACCGTGAGCTCCAGGCCCCGCCCGCGGGAGACGCACGATCGCTGCGCGCTGCGCGCCCAGCTGCGTGGCGACCCGATGCTCGGCACCGCGTTCCCGGCCGCGCGGCTGCTGCTCGTCGAGCAGCCCGGGCCGTGGGGACGCCGGGCGCTCGTCGATTCCCGCTTCAACCGGGCGTCCGCGCTCGCCCTAGAGCTACGGGCGAACGCTGCCGGCATCCGCATTCAGACCATCCGCCGCCCCGGCCGCGACACCCACCCGCAGGAACGCCGTTGGGCGCTCGCCGACACCCGTTCCGGGATCGAGACGGTGCGCTGGGGCACGTTCACCCGCGACGAGGAGCTGCTAGAGCTGTCCCTCGCCGGCGACGAGGGGGTGGCCGAGGACGGCCTGGTCTACCTGGTCTGCACGCACGGCAAGCACGACGTCTGCTGCGCACTGCGAGGTCGTCCGGTGGCAGCAGCGCTGGCCGATGCCGCACCCGGGAAGGTGTGGGAAACGAGCCACCTGGGCGGCGACCGGTTTGGGGCAAACGTCATGGTGCTGCCCACCGGCCTGCTCTACGGGCGGGTCCTGCCGTTCGCGGCAACCGAGTTCGTCGCCGCCGCCGAGGCCGACGAGGTGCTCGGCGCCCTGCTGCGCGGGCGGATCGGCACGCCGCCGGCGGGTCAGGCGGCCCTGGCCTTCGCGCACGAGCAGCTCGCGCTGCCGTGCCGCACCGATCTGGAGGTCCTGTCGGTCGGCACGTTCCGCGGCGGTTTCGCGCTCGTGCGGATCCGCGGACCGCACGGGGAGCTCGACGTCACAGTCGCGGCGGACCGGATCCCGGCCGACGGGCTGACCTGCGGCAACGCCGGACCGGCGATGTTCTGGCGCTACCTGCCGGTGCGCATCGACCCGGTCGACGCCTCGCCGGTGCTGTAACCTCCCCCGATTCGCGCTTGTCCGTCGAGGTGGTCGTGAACAGCGCGTCGATCGCGACCATCTCGACGGACAAGCGCGCGAAAGGGGACGCGGTCAGTGGCCGTTGCTGTCGGTGAGCCGCTGGTAGGAGCGGACGATCTCGGCTTCGGCCTCGGTGCGGCCGACCCAGTTCGCACCCTCGACGCTCTTGCCGGGCTCGAGGTCCTTGTAGACCTCGAAGAAGTGCTGGATCTCTAGGCGGTCGAACTCCGGGACGTGGTGGATGTCGCGCAGGTGCTCGAGACGCGGGTCGGTGGTGGGGACGGCGAGCAGCTTGTCGTCGCCGCCCTTCTCGTCGGTCATCCGGAACATGCCGATCGCGCGGCAGCGGACCAGGACGCCGGGGAACAGCGGGTCGCCGTGCAGGATGACCAACGCGTCGAGCGGGTCGCCGTCCTCGCCGAGCGTGTCTTCGATGTAGCCGTAGTCGGCCGGGTACTGGGTCGACGTGAACAGCGTGCGGTCGAGGCGCATGCGGCCCGACTCGTGGTCGACCTCGTACTTGTTGCGGCTGCCGCGCGGGATCTCGATCAGGACGTCGAACTCCACCTTAAGTTGCTCCTCGATTCGGCGATGACCGGAACTCAGGCGTTTAGTCTGACGCATCGTGAGCCACCCCCGCGCGCGGACGGCAGGACGGGTCGCCACCGTCATGGCCGTCGCGCTCGCGTGCGCAGCGCTGGGCTACGGCGAGACGCGCGCCGCGCGCACCGACGAGCCAGCCCCCCGACCCGCGGTCGCCCGCGCCGCCGCGCTGGCCGGCAGCACTCAGGCCCCGACCACCGCCATCACGCCGGCCACGCTGCCGGTCCAGGCTGCCGCCGTGGCCGCCGCGCTGCGCACGCCGTTGACCGCAACCGGGTTGGGCTCGCGCCTGCGGGCCGAGGTGATCGACGTCGCCACTGGCGCTGTTGTGCTCAACCGCGGCGCAACGACTGCGGCGGCCCCCGCGTCCACCGCCAAGCTGCTGACAGCTGCTGCGGTGCTCACCACGCGTGGCCCGGACTTCCGCATCCGGACGTCCGTCGTGCTCGGCTCGGGCGGCACCGTTGTGCTGGTCGGGCACGGCGACCCGACGCTCACCGGAGCGAGGGCGACCCAGCGGCCGGCTTACACCGGCGCCGCACGGCTGAGCGACCTCGCGGCGGCGATCACCCACGCGGGCGTGCGACCCACCCGCATCGTCGTCGACAGCTCAGCGTTCGGCGGGCCGGCCGTCTCACCGGCGTGGGACAGCGACGACGTACCGACCGAGTACGGCGCGGCCATCACGGCGACCATGACCGACGGCGGCCGGGCCGCCCCGTCCGCCGTCGTGCGCAGTGCGAACCCCGACCTCGCCGCCGGCGCCGAGCTCGCCGCGCTGCTCGGCCATCCGAAACTGCCGGTGTCCCGCGGCGTCGCACCCACCGGTGCGCGGGTGCTCGGGACCGTCCGCTCGGCGCCGGTCTCGACGCTGGTCGCCCAGATGCTCATGTACTCCGACAACGTCATTGCCGAATGCCTGGGACGGCAGGTCGCGATGACCCGCGGCCTGCCCGCGACCTTCACCGGCGCAGCAGCGGCGATCCGGGCCACGGTGCGCACGCTCGGCGTCGATCCGGGCGCCGGCATGCGCGACGCGAGTGGGCTCGCACCCACCGACCGGCTGTCCGCCAGTGCTCTCGCCGACCTGCTGGCCATGGTCGCGACCCGCCGGTCCGGCTCCCCAGGTGATCCGGCATTCGGAGACCTCGTTGCCGGGCTACCGGTCGGTGCGTGGTCGGGATCCCTGCAGGATCGCTACGTCGCCGGCTCGGCGCGCGCCGGCGCTGGACTCGTGCGGGCCAAGACGGGCACGCTGACCGGCGTCAGCGCGCTCGCCGGGCTAGTGCACGACCGTTCGGGCCGGCTGCTGGCCTTCGCGTTCATCGCCGACCGCGCGACGTCCACCCCTGGTGCGCAAGCAGCCCTGGACGAGCTGGCCGCGGCGCTCGCCACCTGCACCTGCAGCAGCTGACCCGAAGGGCAGCTCGCTGCGGCCACGGCCGACGCCCAGCCGACCTGGGTAGCGTGTAGTCATGTCGTCGCTCATCGACTGGGACCTGGCCACCCGGTCTGCTCGCCGGTTCAGCCCTGCGTCGCCGAGCGTGTCACGCCGCGAGGCCGACGATGTCGTGAGCGAGCTGTACCGCGCCACCGCCGCGGCCGCCGACCATGTCGCCGAGCTGACCCGCCTGCAGGAACCGGCCGTCACGGCCGCGACGCGCGTGGTCGACCGGGCCGGGTGGATAGACGCGAACGCCGGCGGCATGCAGGCCGTCATGACCCCGATCATGGAACGGCTCACCGAGCAGAACCCCGTGGGCAAGGTGGCCGAGCGCGTCGGCGGCCGGCTCACCGGCGTGCAGCTCGGCGTCATCCTGGGCTTCCTGTCCGGCAAGGTGCTCGGCCAATTCGAGTTCTTCGACCGGCCCGGCGGGCAGCTGCTGCTCGTCGCCCCGAACATGGTGGCTGTCGAGCGTCAGCTCAAGGTCGACCCGAAGGACTTCCGCCTGTGGGTGTGCCTGCACGAGGTCACGCACCGCGTGCAGTTCACTGCCGTCCCGTGGCTGCGCCAGCACATGCTCGACGAGGTCGGCGCGCTCACCGACAGCCTGGACACCGACCCCACCGAGCTGCGCAAACGCCTGTCCGGCGCCGCCGGGGAACTCGTCAAGGTCGTCCGCGGCCAGGGTGACGGTTCGGGCCTGCTCGCGGTGGTCACCACGCCTGAGCAGCGCGCGGTGCTCGAGCGGGTCACCGCGTTCATGTCGCTCGTCGAGGGTCACGCCGAGTACGTCATGAACGCCGTGTCGCCCAGCGTCATCCCCAGCCAGCAGGCCATCGAGGCACGCTTCGCCACCCGACGTCGACGGGGCGGCAATCCGCTCGATCGGTTGCTGCGCCGACTGCTCGGCATGGAGGCCAAGACGCGCCAGTACGTCGACGGGTCGGCGTTCGTGCGCACGGTCGTCGACCGCATCGGTCTCGATGACTTCAACGCCATCTGGACGTCTGCGGAGACGCTGCCGACGAAGAGCGAGATCGCCGATCCAGGTCTCTGGATCGCCCGCGTGCACGCCTGATTTCGGGTGGGTCCGGCAGCCGCGGTCGCCGACGTGCGCCGCGCGGTCCGGGCAGAGCTGGGCCGGGGTTCGCTGCTGGTCGCCTGCTCCGGTGGTGCGGACTCGCTCGCGCTCGCGGCCGCGGTGGCCTTCGAGGCGCCCCGCGCGGGCGTAGCGGCCGGGCTCGTCACCGTCGATCACGGCCTGCAAGCCGGCTCGGCCGACCAGGCCGCGCGCGTCGCCGCGATCGGGCATGAGCTCGGCCTCGACCCGGTCCTGACGCTGGACGCCGAGGTGGGGTCGACGGGTGGGCCCGAAGCGGCCGCACGCGCAGCCCGCTACGCCGCGTTGGACGAGGTCGCCGAGCGCCTCGGCGCCGACGTCCTGCTCGGCCACACCCTCGACGACCAGGCCGAGACGGTGCTGCTCGGCCTCGGCCGCGGCTCGGGGCCGCGGTCGATCGCCGGGATGGCTGCCGTCGACGGGCGCTACGTCCGTCCGCTGCTCGGGATCCGGCGCTCGACGACCGAGGCCGCCTGCGCCGCGCTCGGGCTCACGCCGTGGAGCGACCCGCACAATATCGACCCGCGGTTCCAGCGCGTGCGGCTGCGGACCGAGGTGCTGCCGCTGCTCGACGACGTCCTGCAGGGCGGGGTCGTACCCGCCCTCGCCCGGACGGCCGACCTGCTGCGCGACGACCTGGAAGCCCTGGACGTGTGGGCCGCCACAGAAGTTGTCCGCGCCTCGACGCCCTCCGACGCGTCGGGGGGCGGACAGCTCGAGGTGGCGGGGCTCATCGACCTGCCGCGGGCGGTACGCACCCGGGTGCTGCGCGCCTGGGCCGTCCGGGTCGGCGCGGCGCCGCTCAGCGCCGGACACACGGCCGCGCTCGACGCGCTGATCACCGACTGGCACGGGCAGGGTCCGGTGCCGCTGCCCGGGGGCGTCCACGTGTTCCGGGCGTCTGGGAGACTTGAGGCCGAACCTCATGAGCAGGAGTGACATGTCCGTTCTGGACGGCGATATCGAGGCCACGGTCGTCTCGGCCGAGGAGATCGCCGCGCGCACTGTCGAACTCGCCAAGGAGATCGACGCCGAGTACAGCGACCGCGAACCGGTGCTCGTCGGCGTCCTCAAGGGCGCGGCGATGTTCATGTCCGACCTCGCTCGCGCCTTGGAACGCCCGTCGACCATGGAGTTCATGGCCGTCAGCTCCTACGGCAGCGGGACGCAGAGCAGCGGTGTGGTGCGCATCCTCAAGGACCTCGACCGCGACATCGCCGGCCAGGACGTCCTCATCGTCGAGGACATCATCGACTCGGGCCTCACGCTGTCGTGGCTGCTGCGAAATCTCAGCAGCCGCAACCCCTCCTCGATCAAGATCGTCACCCTGCTGCGCAAACCGGAGGCGCTCCGAGTCGACGTCGAGGTCGACTGGGTCGGTTTCGACATCGCCAACGAGTTCGTCGTCGGGTACGGCCTCGACTACGCCGAGCGGTACCGCGACCTGCCTTACATCGGCCGTCTGCGGCCCGAGATCTACACCACGTGACGTGTACCGTCGACGGTTCAGACCCGGTGTTCTGCGGCGTCACACACCTCGTCGCAGAACCCGCTAACGATCCCAATGCGGGAAGGAACGCGAGCGGCTGTCCGTTCGTGGTAACGATATGAATCGCAAGCGCATAGTTCGGTCATGGTGGCTGTGGGCCGTCGTGATCCTCTTCGGCGTCCTCATCCTGCCGAGCGTGCTGTCGGGCGGTAGCGGCTACCACGGCGTGAGCACGTCCGACGCGCTGGCCCAGGTCTCGAGTGGCAACGTCAAGTCCGCGGTCCAGGACGACAAGGGTCAGACGCTGCAGCTGACGCTGAAGAAGAAGTTCGAGGACAAGTACAGCAAGATCAGCACGCAGTACCCGGCGCGCGCCTCGGACGACATCTACAAGACCCTCGACACCGCAGCGGCCAAGCAGGGCTCGGATCTGACGTTCCGCACCCACGTGGCCAAGGAGAACACCTGGCTGTCGATCCTGGTCAGCCTGTTGCCCCTCCTGCTCATCGTCGGCGTGTTGTTCTTCGTCATGAGCCAGGTCCAGGGCGGCGGCAGCCGGGTCATGAGCTTCGGCAAGAGCAAGGCCAAGCTGGTCAGCAAGGACACCCCGAAGACGACGTTCGCCGACGTCGCCGGGGCCGACGAGGCCATCGAGGAACTCGACGAGATCAAGGAGTTCCTCGCCAGCCCCGCCAAGTTCCAGGCCATCGGCGCCAAGATCCCGAAGGGCGTGCTGCTCTACGGCCCGCCCGGCACCGGCAAGACGCTGCTCGCGCGCGCCGTCGCCGGCGAGGCCGGGGTGCCGTTCTACTCGATCTCCGGCTCGGACTTCGTCGAGATGTTCGTCGGTGTCGGCGCGTCGCGCGTGCGTGACCTGTTCGAGCAGGCCAAGTCCAACGCGCCGGCGATCATCTTCGTCGACGAGATCGACGCCGTCGGCCGGCACCGCGGCGCCGGAATGGGCGGCGGCCACGACGAGCGCGAGCAGACGCTGAACCAGATGCTCGTCGAGATGGACGGCTTCGACGTCAAGGGCGGCGTCATCATGATCGCCGCAACTAACCGGCCCGACATCCTCGACCCCGCGCTGCTGCGCCCGGGCCGCTTCGACCGTCAGATCGCCGTCGGCCCGCCCGACGTCATCGGCCGCGAGGCCGTCCTGAAGGTGCACGCCAAGGGCAAGCCGTTCGCCGCCGACGTCGACCTCGGCGTCATCGCCCGACGCACCCCCGGCTTCACCGGTGCCGACCTGGCCAACGTGGTCAACGAGGCTGCGCTGCTCACCGCCCGCACCGGCGGCCGGCTGATCACCGAGGCCGCGCTCGAGGAGTCCATCGACCGCGTCATCGCCGGGCCCGAACGCAAGACGCGGGCCATGAGCGACAAGGAGAAGCGGGTCACCGCCTATCACGAGGCCGGGCACGCCCTCACCGCGTGGGCCATGCCCAACCTCGACCCGGTGCACAAGGTCACGATCCTGCCGCGCGGCCGTTCCCTCGGGCACACGCTCGTGCTGCCGCTCGAGGACCGCTACACCCAGACCCGCGCCGAGATCCTCGACCAGCTCGTCTACGCCCTCGGCGGTCGCGCCGCCGAGGAACTCGTCTTTCACGAGCCGACCACGGGTGCGTCCAATGACATCGAGAAGGCCACGAAGCTGGCTCGCTCGATGGTCACCGAGTACGGCATGAGCAGCAAGCTCGGCGCGGTCAAGTACGGCACCGGTGACTCCGAGCCGTTCATGGGCCGCGACTACGGCAACCAGCGCGACTACTCCGAGGACATCGCCGCCGACATCGACGCCGAGGTCCGCGACATCATCGAGGGCGCGCACGACGAGGCGTGGGAGATCCTGCAGCAGTACCGCGATGCGCTCGACGCCATGGTGCTCGAGCTCGTCGAGCGCGAGACGCTGGAGAAGAAGGATCTCGAGCGCATCCTGGTCGGGGTCCGCAAGCGGCCCGCGCACAACACCTTCACCGCCTTCGGCAAGCGCACGCCCAGCGACCGCCCGCCGATCGAGATCCCGGCGTCGATGCGCAAGGCCGTCAACGGGACGAACGGCCACAACGGCTCGAACGGCAACGGGTCCAACGGCAGCGGCTCCAACGGCAACGGCTCCAACGGCAACGGCGCGATGCCGGGCATCACGCCGACCCCGGGCGGCAGCATCCCGCAGCCGCCGAGCAACCAGGGTGGCTACTTCGGTCCGCAGCCGGGCGGCTACTCACCACCACCGCCGCAGCTGCCGCCGCAGGGCCCCGCCGGTGGCGGCCAGGCTTGAGTCAGACCCGCGTCGTCGACGTCGACGGCGCGGCGGCGGGGAACGCCGCAGCGTCGGGTGAGGTCGACCTCGTCCGTGCCGCCGCTGCGGTTCGCGAGCTGCTCTACGCCATCGGCGAGGATCCTGACCGTGAGGGTCTGCGAGCCACACCTGAGCGGGTCGCCCGCGCGTACGCGGAGACCTTCGGCGGCCTGCACGTCAACCCGGACGACGTGCTGCAGACAACGTTCGACGAGCACCACAACGAGCTCGTGCTCGTCAAAGACATCCCGTTGTACTCCACGTGCGAACACCACCTGGTGCCGTGGCACGGGATCGCCGCGGTCGGTTACATCCCGGGCCACGAGGGGCGTATCACGGGGTTGTCGAAGCTGGCCCGCGTCGTCGACCTCTACGCGCGTCGCCCGCAGGTTCAGGAACGGCTGACCAGCCAGGTGGCAGACGCGCTCGTGCGCCGTCTCGAACCGCGCGGCGTCATCGTCGTCATCGAGGCCGAGCACCTGTGCATGGCCATGCGCGGCATCCGCAAGCCCGGGGCGAAGACCATGACCTCGGCTGTGCGCGGCATCTTCCAGGACGACCCGCGCACCCGCGCCGAGGCGTTGGACCTGATCCGGTCCAGATGACTGCGGCAACGCTGCCTGGACGCGCCGACCGGATCATGGTCATGGGCGTCCTGAACGTCACGCCCGACTCGTTCTCCGACGGCGGGCGCTGGACGGCCGTCGACGACGCGGTGGCCCGCGGCATCGCCCTGCGCGACGCCGGCGCCGACCTCGTCGACGTGGGCGGCGAGTCGACGCGTCCCGGGGCCGCCGCGGTCGCGCCCGCCGACGAGCTGGCGCGCGTCCTGCCGGTGGTGACAGCGTTGGCCGAGGTCGGGGTGCCGCTGTCGATCGACACCGTGCATGCCCGCACCGCGGCTGCCGCACTGGACGCGGGGGCCCTGCTCGTCAACGACGTCTCCGGCGGCCTCGCCGACCGCGACATGGCCCGGGTGGTGGCCGACGCCGGTTGCCCGTGGGTGCTGATGCATTGGCGCGGCCCGTCGGACCGGATGGCTGAGCTCGCCCGCTACGACGACGTCGTGCTGGAGGTTCGCGACGAGCTGTCGGCCCGCGTCGACGCCGCGGTCGCCGCCGGTATCGACGTCGACCGGTTGGTGCTCGACCCGGGCCTCGGGTTCGCCAAGACCGGCGAGCACAACTGGCAGCTGCTGGCGCAGCTGGATGTCATCGTCGGGCTCGGCCTGCCGGTGCTCGTGGGGGCGTCGCGCAAGTCGTTCCTCGGCCGGTTGCTGGCGGACCACTCGGGCAATCCACGCCCGATCGAGGAACGCGAGGACGCCACGACGGCCCTCACCGCGGTGTGCGCCGCTGCCGGCGTGTGGGGGGTGCGGGTGCACGAGGTCCGACCGTCCGTCGACGCCGCGTTGACCGTCGCAGCGATCCGGGTTGCGCGATGAGCGATCTCATCACCCTGTCCGGGCTGCGGGTGTACGGCCACCACGGCGTGTTCGACTTCGAGCGGCGCGAGGGCCAGGAGTTCGTCGTCGACGTCGTACTGGAGCTCGACACCGCGCCGGCCGCCGCGTCGGACGACGTCACCGACACCGTGCACTACGGCGAGCTCGCTGAGGCTCTGGGTGCCGTCGTGTCGGGCGAGCCGGTGAATCTGCTCGAACGCCTCGTCCAGCGGTTGGCCGACGTGTGCCTGGCCGACGCGCGTGTCGAGGCGGCGACGGTGACCGTCCACAAGCCGCAGGCCCCGATCGCCCTGCAGTTCGACGACGTCGCGGTGACGATCCGCCGGAGCCGTGGATGACTGCTGCCGTGCTGTCGATCGGGTCGAATCTCGGTGACCGGCTCGCGACCCTGCAGGGTGCCGTTGACTCGTTCCGGCCGTGGGTGTTCAGCGTCTCGCCGGTGTACGAGACCGCTCCGTGGGGCCCGGTGCCGCAGGGCGACTATCTCAACGCAATCGTCCTCGTCGACGACCCGTCGGCCGGTGCCGCCGACTGGCTGACCCGTGCGCACACCGCCGAGAACGCGGCGGGCCGCACGCGCGAGGTGCGATGGGGGCCGCGCACCCTCGACGTCGACATCGTCACGGTCGGCGACCTGACCAGTGACGACCCGACGCTGACGCTGCCGCACCCCCGAGCTGCGGAACGGGCGTTCGTCCTCGTGCCGTGGCTCGAGGTCGACCCGGCGGCGCTGCTCGGGGGCACGTCCGTGAAGCAGCTGGTGCACGACCTCGACCCGGCGGACGTCGCCGGGGCGCGCCTGCGTGCTGACCTGGTGCTGACATGAGCGACGCTTGCCCAGCGACCTGGCGGTATCGCGTCTCCGCAACGCCGAACGGGGTGGGGAGATGAGCGACCGGGGGCCGGGGATGCAGCGGACCCATTGGACCGAGCTCGCTGTGCCGCTGGTGGTCATCGCGATCACCGTCTACGCCCTGCTGCGCTTCTCCTACGACTCCCTGCCCAGGTTGCAGTTCCTCGTGCCGGCGCCGCTCGCCGCGCTGGCTGTGGCCGAGCTGATTGCCGCCCGCCGGGTGCGGGCCGCGGTGCGTCACGACCCCGATGCCAAGCCAATGGCCGCCATCGTCATTGCGCGCTGCGTGGCCTTGGGCAAGGCGTCCTCGCTGGTTGGTTCAGGGGTCGTCGGGGGCTCGCTGGGCCTGCTTGCGCGCCTGCTGCCGGATGTGCCGAACGTCGACGCCGCGGCGCACGACGCCCGCGTCGGGGTGCTGCTGTTGCTGGCGTCAGCGCTGCTCGTGGCGGCCGGGTTGCTGCTCGAACGGGCCGGCATCGACCCGAACAGCGGGGCGCAGCGCCCCGACGAACGCGCCTACTGAAAGTGACTTTCGAGAAATCGGCACCGACCCCGAAGTTGTCTAGGATGGTGCGGTGCCGAACCCCGACGACCCGCCGCTGACGCGTGGCGTCGTTCTGCGCGGAATCGTCTTCGGGGTCGCAATTGCCCTCGGCGCTGTCGCGGTGTGGCTCATCGTCATCGCCGACAGCACCAAGTCGATCCAGATCGGGGTGATCGTTGGGTTGTGGGGTGCCCTGCTCGGCGCCTTCTCGATGTTTGGCGCCCGTCGAGGCGGTTCGGAGCTCGTCGAGCCGCCCCCCCAGCCGGTGTCGGGGTCCGACGATCCGGTCCGGTCCGGCCAGGAACTTTTGCTGCGTTCGCCCGTCGAGGTCGAGCGGATCGCCGAGGCCGCTGCGCGCCGGGTCTTCGAGGACCGGCTGGAGCAGATGCTGCGCCGCGAGCTCGCACGCGAGGTCGGCGACCTGCGGGGCGAGATCGCGCGGTTGCGCCAGGACCTGCTCGACAAAGTCGGTGGTCAGCTGCGCCTCGAGCGGATCGAGACGACAAGGGTCATCGGCTCCGACCTCGAGGCGTTGCAGCACGAGGTCCGCCAGCTCAAGCAAGCCAGCGAGACGGGCACGCTGCACGAGCTCGGCATCGGCACGCCCCAGCGCCTGGTCGTTGAGCCGGCCCAGCTACGCCCGATCAGCCAGCCCGCGGCCGCGGCCACCGACGTCACACCGGCCCGCTCGAGCGACGAGACCCAGCCCGCGCCGGCCAACGGCGCTCCCGCGTACCGGGCATCCGTCAACGGCGCGTCGAGCATCGGTGCATCCGCCGATGGCCCTCGGGTCAACGGCTCATCAGCCAACGGCACAACAGCCAACGGCACAACAGCCAACGGCACAACAGCCAACGG
>NZ_CAXTHK010000002.1:93319-118290 GCF_964244045.1 uncultured Jatrophihabitans sp.
CAGCCAACGGCACAACAGCCAACGGCACAACAGCCAACGGCACAACAGCCAACGGGGCGCCGGCCGACGGCGCTTCGGCTCACGGGCCGGTGAGCCGGCCGCCGGGGCCGCGGACCGCACCGCCCCCGCCCGCCCCGGCAGAGACCACCGGTCCGATCCGCTCACCGCAGCCCGCGTCCGCTGCACCGCACTCCCCGGCATCAGCCGCACCCACACCAGCACCTGCCGCACCGGCCTCAGCAACGGCCACGCCGCCCGCACCGAGCGCGTCGGCCGACCCGTTCGCCTCGTTGCCGCGCATCACGCCGTTCACCGAGTTCGAACTCGATCCCGTCGACAGCACCGTCCGCACCCAAGAGGCCGGCACAGGCCGGCCCAAGCAGGCCTCGGCGCCCCCAGGCGCGCCGGCGTCCGCCTACACCGGACGCCGGCGCCGCACCGACGGCACCAGCGACGCCAGCGGCGCCGACACCGGTCGGCACTCCCGTCATGGCACGCCCGAGCCTGCCCTGCCGAGCGGCGGTCGACGTCGACGCGCGGAGGAGGACGACAGCGACGACGACGACCTGCTGTCGCGCCTACTGGCTCGCGGGACCGCCGACCATTGATTCCGGCGCCGTTGGACAGACACCGCAACGTCAGCGCAGGGTTACGTCCAGGATCTCCGCCCACCGCCGGGTGATGCCTGCCCGCCGCTCCCCGTCGTCGGTCAGCAGGTTGGCCAGCCCGAGCCCACGCGCGAGGTCGAGGGTGGCCTGCACCGTCTCGCGGACACCGGGAACCCGTTCGTCCACCCCCAGCAGGTCTACAACGACCCGGTGCACCTCGCGCCCGACGCTCGCCTCGACCGGCAGCACCTGTGCGCGCAGCTGCGGCTCGGACGCCGCTGCGACCCAGAGCATCAGCGCAGCCCGGAACAGCGGACCGGTGTAGAGCCCGAACACGATCTCGACGACCGCCTCGGTCGAGAACTCGGGACGCTCGGCCAGCTCGCGCCGCATCTTCTCGCCCCGCTCATGCGTCACCTGCCCGAGCGCGGCGAGGAACAGCGCCTCGCGGGTCGGGAAGTGGTGCTGGGCGGCCCCGCGGGACACCCCGGCGTGCTCGGCGACCACGGCCACCGTCGAAGCTGTCCAACCCAGCTCGGCAAGGCAGACAATCGCTGAGTCCAGCAGCCGGGCCCGCGTCGCGCGCGACCGGTCCTGCTGCGGCGCGCGCGGCTCGAGCACTGTCCCGGTCATTCAGCCGCCCATCGGGGCGGGCGCTTCTCCAGGAACGCGAGCATGCCCTCGCGCGCCTCGTCGGAGCCGAACAGCCGCGCCGACTGCGCCTGCACGTCGCGTGCGCGGTCGTGGAAGGCATCCAGGGTGGCGCGCGACGTCAAAGGTTTGGTCTCGGCCAGACCCTGGGGCGAGCAAGCCCGAAAGGCGTCCAGGACGAGCTCCAGCTCGGCGTCCAGATCGGCGGGTGCTGCGCTGATAAGCCCGGTCGTGGCCGCCACGGCGGCGCCGAACGTCTCCCCGGTCAGGTAGTACCGCGAGACCGCGCGCTCGGTCATCCGACCCAGCGTGGTCAGGGAAATGATGGCCGGCGCCAGGCCGAGGCGGACCTCGGTGAACGCGAACGACGCGGCCTCGCTGGCCAGCGCGACGTCGCAGGCGCCGACGATGCCCAATCCGCCGGCACGTACGGCACCGTCGATGCGGGCCACCACGGGTTTGGGCAGCTCGACGATGCTGCGCAGCAGGCCCAGCATGCGTTGCGTCCCGGTCTGCGGCCCGCCCTCGGACGACTGCTCCTTGAGGTCGGCGCCGGCGCAGAACACCCGGCCGGTGTGCGTCAGCACCACTGCTCGCACGGTGTCGTCGGCGGTCGCGGCCTGCAGGTGCTCGGTGACCTCCCCGACCAGCTGCGCGGACAACGCGTTGCGGTTTGCGGGCGAGTCCATCGTGATTGTCGCGATGGACCGCTCGACCTCGTAGTGCGCCAGCGTCATCAGTACGACTTCGGCAGGCCGAGGCTGAACTGGGCGACGAAGTTCAGGATCATCTCCCGGCTGACGGGCGCGATCTTCGCGACGCGGGAGGCCAGGACGAGGTTGCCCAGCCCGTACTCGCTGGCGATGCCGTTGCCGCCGTGCGTCTGCACCGCCGCGTCGACGGCGTCGGCGGCACCTTCGGCCGCGGCGTACTTGGCCATGTTGGCCGCCTCGCCGGAGTTCAGATCGTCGCCGCTGTCGTACAGGGCGGCCGCCTTCTGCATCATCAGCTTCGCCAGCTCGACCTCGACCTTCGCCTTGGCCAGCGGATGTGCGATGCCCTGGTGCGTCCCGATCGGCTTGCCGCCCCACACCGCCCGCTGGTTGGCGTAGGAGACGGCCTTGTCGAGGGCGTAGCGACCCATGCCGATCGACCCCGCGGCGGCCATGATCCGCTCGGGGTTCAGGCCGGCGAACAGCTGCGCCAGGGCGGCATCCTCATCGCCGATGAGCGCATCGGCGGGTAGTCGGACGTCGTCGAGGTAGAGCATGAATTGCTTGTCCGGCATGACGACGTCCATGTCGATGGCCGTGTACTCGAAGCCGGGGGTGTCGGTCGGGAAGACGAACAGCGCGGGCTTGAGCTTTCCCGTCTTGGCGTCCTCGGTGCGGGCGACGATCAGGATGGCCTGGGCGTTGTCGACACCTGAGACGTAGTACTTGCGGCCCGACAGCACCCAGTCGCTGCCGTCGCGCCGGGCTGTCGTCGCGATCTTGTGCGTGTTCGAGCCGGCGTCGGGCTCGGTGACGCCGAAGGCCATGATGGTCTCGCCGGACGCGATGCCCGGCAGCCAGCGCCGCTTCTGCTCGTCGGTGCCGTACTTGGCGATGATGGTGCCGTTGATGGCCGGTGACACGACCATCATCAGCAGGCCGCAGCCGGCCGTGTTGAGCTCCTCGGTGACAATCGCCAGCTCGTACATTCCGGCCCCGCCGCCGCCGTACTCCTCGGGCAGATTGAGCCCGATGAACCCGGAACGTCCGGTCTCCTGCCAGAGCTCGGTCAGCGGTTCACGCGCCCGGGCGCGGGGTGCGGTGTAGGCGTGGCCGTAGCGGCCGCCCAGCTCGGCCACCGCCTTGCGCAGCGCGAGTTGTTCCTCGGTCTCAGCAAAGTCCATGGCTCACTCCTCGGTCGTGGTTGGTTCAGTGTCGGACGATTCGGTGACGACGGCCAGCACGGCCCCGATGTCGATCTGCTGGCCCACGCCGACGGGTAGTTCGGTGACGACGCCGTCGGCCGGCGCGTTCACCTGGTGACGCATCTTCATCGCTTCGAGCCACAGGATCGGCTGGCCGGCGAAGACGTGGTCGCCCACGGCTACCGCCACCTGGGCGATCGACCCTGGCATGGGGGCCAGCAGCGAGCCGAGCGCCACGCGCTGCGCCGGGTCGACGAAGCGGGGCAGCAGGGTCAGCCGCACCGGCCCGAGCGCGGAGTCGACGTCCACCTCTTCGCCGTGGACCGCGACGGCGAAGCGTCGCTGCACGCCGCGCTCGTCCAACACGACCTCGTGCGGGCGGGCGCTGACGAGCTGCACGTCGGCGAAACCCTCGGCGACGAGCCCGTCCCGGGTGTGCCGGTACGCGACGTCGAGGCCCTCAAAGGCCACGCGCTGCGGCTGCGAGACGACGTTGCGCCAGCCCGACGGCACGCCGGGCAGCACGGTCGCGGCCGACCTGTCCGCGCCGTCGAGCGCCAGGGCCGCGGCAAGGGCGGACAACTCGCGAGCGGCAGGGTCGGCCAGCGGGGCGGCGAGGGTGTCGAGGCCGTGCCGGTCGAAGAAGGCGGTGTCGGTGTCGCCGGCGAGGAAGGCCTGGTGGCGCAGCACCCGCACCAGCAGGTCGCGGTTGGTGACCAGGCCGTGGAGGTGTGTCCGGGCCAGCGCGCCGGCGAGCGCGTAGGCGGCTTGGGTCCGGACCGGCGCCCAGGCGATCACCTTGGCCAGCATGGGGTCGTAGTGGATGCCGACGAGCGAACCGTCGACGACACCTGAGTCCAGGCGCAGGCCGGCTGTCGTCACCCCGGTCCGGAATTCGACGTCGACGCCCGGCACGTGCACCGTGTGCAGCACCCCGGACTGCGGTTGCCAGTCGAACGCCGGGTCCTCGGCGTAGAGGCGCACCTCGATGGCGTGCCCGCGTGACGCCGGCGGTTCGGGTTCGAGACGTCCACCGGCTGCGACGTCCAGCTGTAGGGCGACGAGATCGAGCCCGGTCGTGCATTCGGTGACCGGGTGCTCGACCTGCAGGCGGGTGTTCATCTCGAGGAAGAAGAACTTTCCGTTCTCATCAGCGATGAATTCGACGGTGCCCGCGCCGGTGTAGCCCACGGCGGAGGTGGCGGCCCGGGCGGCAGCGAACAGCGCCTCGCGCATCCCGTCTGTCCGTTCGACGAGCGGGGACGGCGCCTCTTCGATCACCTTCTGGTGCCGGCGCTGGATCGAGCACTCGCGCTCGCCGACGGCCCACACCGTCCCGTGCTCGTCGGCCATGACCTGGACCTCGATGTGCCTGCCGGGGGCGAGGTACGGCTCGCAGAACACGGTGGCGTCGCCGAATGCGCTGAGCGCCTCGGCACGGGCGGCCGCGGCCTCTTGGGGCAGGTCGTCCAGGGACCGCACGACTCGCATGCCCCGCCCGCCGCCGCCCGCGCTGGCCTTGATCAGGATGGGCAGGTCGTCGACGGTGACGTCCTCGGGCGCGCGCTCGGCCAGCACCGGAACACCGGCGGCAGCCATCAGGCGTTTGGACTCGATCTTGCTGCCCATCGCGTCGATGGCTTCGGACGGTGGCCCGATCCACGTCAGCCCGGCGGCCTGAACCACCCGGGCGAACACCGCGTTCTCGGACAGGAACCCGTACCCGGGATGGATCGCATCAGCGCCGGCTCGCTGCGCCGCGGCCACGATCGCGTCGATCTGGAGGTACGTCTCGGCCGGCGTGCTGCCCGGCAGGTGCACCGCGGCATCGGCCTCGCGGACGTGCGGGGAGTCGGCGTCGGGGTCGGAGAACACCGCGACGGTGCCGATGCCGAGGTCGCGGCAGGTGCGGAACACCCGGCGCGCGATCTCCCCGCGGTTCGCAACCAGGACGGTGGTGATCACGCGATGCCCGTAGCCCGGATGCAGCGATTCGAGACCACCCTGCCGGTCGCTTGGCTCTGCTCAGTGTGGGTGAGCATGCGCTCAGCCTGACTGAGCAGAGCAAAAGAAGGCGCAGAGCGGTACCTGGGGGCCGCGCTCACAGCCGGAACACCCCGTAGCCGTCGGCGCCTTCGACCGGGCCGTTATGGATGGCGGACAGCGCGATGCCGAGCACGGTGCGGGTGTCGCGCGGGTCGATGACACCGTCGTCGTAGAGCATTCCGGACAGGAACGGGGCCAGGGACTGCTCCTCGATCTGCGCCTCGACGACCGCCCGCAGCTGGGCGGCCCCGTCCTCGTCGAACTCCTGCCCGCGCGCCTCGGCGGCCTGCCGCGCCACGATGGTCATGACGCCGGCCAGCTGGGCCGGACCCATCACCGCCGACTTCGCGTTCGGCCAGGTGAATAGGAACCGCGGCCCGTACGCACGCCCGCACATGCCGTAGTTGCCGGCGCCGTACGAGGCGCCCATGGTCACGGTCAGGTGCGGCACCCGCGAGTTCGACACCGCGTTGATCATCAGCGCGCCGTGTTTGATCATGCCGCTGCGCTCGTACTCCGCACCCACCATGTAGCCGGTCGTGTTCTGCAGGAAGAGCAACGGCGTGCCGGCGCGGTTGGCCAGCTGGATGAACTGTGCCGCCTTCTGCGCCTCGGCGCTGAACAGCACGCCGCGCGCGTTGGCCAGGATGCCGATCGGGTACCCATGCAGCGACGCCCAGCCGGTGACCAGCGACGATCCGTACAGGGGTTTGAACTCGTCGAAGTCACTGCCGTCGACGATCCGGCCGATCACCTCGCGCGGGTCGAACGGCACCTTGAGGTCGGTGGGGACGATGCCGAGCAGCTGGTTCTCGTCGAGCACGGGGGGCGCCGGAGCGGGCGCCGGGGCCGGACCCTGCTTGTGCCAGTTCAACCGGCCGACGATCTGGCGCCCGATGCGGATCGCGTCCTGCTCGTCCTGGGCGAGGTAGTCGGCGAGCCCGGACTCGCGGGCGTGCAGGTCGGCGCCGCCCAGCGACTCGTCGTCGGCGTCCTCACCCGTCGCCATCTTCACCAGCGGCGGCCCGGCCAGGAACACCTTGGCGCGCTCCTTCACCATCACGACGTAGTCGCTCATGCCCGGGATGTACGCACCGCCCGCGGTCGAGTTGCCGAACACCAGCGCGATCGTCGGGATGCCCGCCTTCGACAGCCGGGTGAGGTCGCGAAAGATCTGCCCGCCCGGGATGAAGATCTCCTTCTGGGTGGGCAGGTCGGCGCCGCCGGACTCGACGAGCCCGATCACCGGCAACCGGTTCTCCAGCGCGATCTGGTTCGCCCGCAACCCCTTCTTCAGGGTCCACGGATTGGACGCGCCGCCGCGCACCGTCGGGTCGGACCCATTGATCATGCACTCGACGCCGTTGACGACGCCGATGCCGGTGACCACCGACGCGCCCACCGTGAAGTCCGATCCCCATGCGGCCAGCGGGGACAGCTCGAGGAAGTGTGACCCCGGGTCGATGAGCAGCTCGATGCGTTCGCGGACGAGCAGCTTCCCGCGCTGGTGGTGCCGGTCGACGTACTTCGCCCCACCGCCACCCACTGCCTTGGCGTGCTCGGCGTCGAGCGCAGCGAGCCGTTCGAGCAGCGCCGCCCGATTGGCGGCGTACTCGTCGGAAGCCGGGTCGACGGACGTGGTCAGGACGCTCATACGTGGTAGCCCAACGTCTTGGCGGCCAGGCCGGTGAGGATCTCGTCGGTGCCGCCGCCGATGCCCATGATCCGCATGTCGCGGTACTGCCGCTCGACCTCGGCCTTGCGCATGTAACCCATCCCGCCGTGCAGCTGTACGGCCTGGTCGACGGCAAACATGCCGGCCTCGACAGCCGTGTTCTTGGCGAAGCAGGCTTCCCGAACGAGGTTGGGTTCGGTCAGCGCACGGACAGCGACCGAGCGCGTGTAGACGCGCGCCACCTCGATGCGCCGGGCCATCTCGGTCAGAGTGTTCTGCACCGCCTGCCGGCTGATCAGCGGTTTGCCGAACGTCTCGCGCTTGCGACACCATTGGACGGTCAGGTCGAGCGCGCGCTGCCCGCAGGCGTAGGACTGCACGGCCAGGCCGATGCGTTCGGAGACGAAGTTCTGCGCGATCTGAGCGAAGCCGGCGTTCTCGACGCCGATGAGGTTGGCCGCCGGCACCCGCACATCTGCATAGGACAGCTCAGCGGTGTCCGAGCACAGCCAGCCCATCTTCTCCAGCTTGCGCGACACGGTGAACCCGGGCGTGCCCTTCTCGATGACGAGCAGCGACAGTCCGTGTGCGCCGGCGTCACCCGTCCGCACCGCGGTGACCACGAAGTCGGCCCGCACGCCGGAGGTGATGTAGGTCTTGGACCCATTGACGACGTACTCGTCGCCGTCCCATTTCGCCGTCGTGCGCAGGCCGGCGACGTCCGAACCGCCGTCGGGCTCGGTGATCGCAAGCGAACCGATGAGCCGGCCCTCGAGGGTTGGCCGCACCCACTGCTCGATCTGGTCGGGGCTTCCGGCCGCGATCAGGTGCGGCAGCGAGATGCCCGAGGTGAACAGCGACGCGAAGGCGCCGCTCGACCCGCCCGCGTAGTGGAACTCCTCACCCAGCGTCAGCGCGTCGATCGCGTCGCCGTCCCCGCCGCCGACTGCCAACGGGTACGCGAGACCGATCAGCCCGAGTGACGCTGCGCGCTCATGCAGCGACCTTGGCAACTCGCCCTCGCGCTCCCATACCGAAAGGTACGGAAAGACATCGGTCGTGACGAACCGGCGCACGGTGTCCCGCAGCGCGCGCCGCTCGGATGTGTCGAAAGGGTCGTTCACAACAGACCTTCCGGTATGTCGACAACCCGCGACCGCAGCCATTCGCCCAGGGCCTTGGCCTGCGGGTCGTGCCGGGCGTTGTAGGCGACGCCCTCACCGAGGATGCCCTCGACCACGAAGTTCACCGCGGACAAGTTCTCGAATACATACCTACGCACGGGCAGGTCGGCCGTCTCGGGCAGCAGTCGGCGGAACTCGTCGACGGTCAGGAACGCGGCCAACCATTCGAACGCCGATGTGGTGCGCGCCCAGAGCCCGACGTTGGCCGAGCCGCCCTTGTCGCCGCTGCGCGCGCCAATCAGCGTACCTAGAGGTACGGGACGGGTGGGGCCCCAGGACGCGCGGACGCTCGGCTGGGGCAGCAACTCGAGGGTCGCGGTCTCCGGGGCGGGTGCGATGGTCACCCGCGCACCGTCGGGCAGCACGGCGACGTGCGGCACGAGCGCAGCATCGACGGTGGCTGCGCTGAACACTCCGTACGGCGCGGCGTCGGACGGCGGCGCCGTGACGTGGAAACCGGGGTAGGAGGCGAGTGCCAGCTCGATCGCGGCCGCCGAGAATGCCCGTCCTACTCGTTTGGGGTCGGCGGCCCGCACGACACAGCGCAGCAGGGCTGCGGCCTCCTCCTGGACGTCGGCGTCGGGATGGTCGGTACGGGCCAGCGTCCACTCCGGGTCGAGGCCGGCCAGCGGCTCGGCGAGCTGCTTACGGACCAGCGCCGCCTTCGCCTCGACGTCCAGCCCGGTCAGGATGAAGGTGACCTCGTTGCGGAACCCGCCAAGCGTGTTCAGGCCGACCTTCAGCGTGGGCGGTGGCGGCTCGCCCCGGACGCCGCTGATGCGGACGCGGTCGGGCCCGTCTTCGACCAACGAGATCGTGTCGAACCGCGACGTGACGTCCGGTCCCGCGTAGCGAGCCCCCCCGATCTCGTAGAGCAGCTGCGCGGTGACCGTGCCTACCGTGACCGCTCCGCCGGTATCCGGGTGCTTGGTGATCACCGACGAGCCGTCCGCGGCGATCTCGGCCAGCGGGAAGCCGAGCGGCCGGTGGTCGAGCCCGAGCTCGGCGAAGAAGGCGTAGTTGCCGCCGGTGGCCTGCGGACCGCACTCGAGCACGTGCCCGGCCACCACCGCACCGGCCAGCCGATCCCAGTCCGCGCGTCCCCACCCGAAGTGCGACGCGGCCGGCCCCACGACGAGCGAGGCGTCGGTGACCCGCCCGGTGACGACCACCTGCGCGCCGGCGTCGAGACACTCGGCGATACCCCAGGCGCCGAGGTAGGCGTTGGCCGCCAATGGCTCACCGAGCCCCAGCTCGCCGGCTCGGGAACGCAGATCGTCGCCTTCGACGTGCGCCACCAGGACGTCCAGCCCGAGGTTGTCGGCCAACGCCCGAACGGCGTTCGCCAGCCCGGCCGGGTTGAGCCCGCCCGCGTTCGAGACGATGCGGATGCCCTTCTCGAGCGCCGTGCCGAGGGAGTTCTCCAGGTGCCGCAGGAAGGTCTTGGCGTAGCCGGTGGTGGTGTCCTTCAGCCGGTCGCGGCCCAGGATGAGCATGGTCAACTCGGCGAGGTAGTCGCCGGTCAGGACGTCCAGCTCGCCGCCGGCCAGCATCTCGGCCATCGCCGACGCGCGGTCGCCGTAGAACCCCGACGCATTACCGATACGCAGGACATCGCTGCTCAAGAAAACTGCCCTGCCGTGCGACCGCCGCCGGGCGGCCCGGCGAACGCCTGCGCGATGTCGAGCCACTCGTCGGCCTGCGCCCCGGCGGTCACCAGGTGCAGGTCGGCGCGGTGCCGGCGCTGGGTGACGAGCAGGCAGAAGTCCAGCGCCGGCCCGGCGACGTGCTGCGTCGCGTCCTCGGGGCCCCACGTCCACAGTTCACCGGAAGGCCCGACCAGCTCGACGCGGACCTCGGCGCTCGGCGGGGTTCGGTCGTTCACCACGTAGGCGAAATTGCGCGTGCGTACGCCGATGTGCGCCACATGCCGCAGTCGATCGGATGGCGCGCGGTGCACGCTCAGCGCGTCAGCGACGTCTTGGCCGTGCGCCCAGGTCTCCATGATCCGGGCCGTGGCCATCGACGTCGCACTCATCGGCGGTCCGAACCAGGGCAGCTTGACCCCGTCGGGGACGGCGGACAAGGCCTGCGTCACGGCAACCCGCCCATGCCGCCAGGCGGCGAGCAGCGTGATCGGTGGTTGCGCCGCCCGTTCGGCGGCGGCGCCGTCGACGGCGTCGAACGGCTGCGCTGCGGTGGCCGCCAGCGCAGTTCTGAACGCGTCCGCGTCCGTGGCGGCCAGCAGCGAGACCTCGTCCGTCCAGGCCAGGTGGCCGATCTGGTGGGCAACGGTCCAGCCCACTGCCGGCGTCGGGGTTGCCCACTGCTCGGCCGCCAGCGGGGCAACCAGCGCGTCCAGATCGGCGCCCTCGTCGGCAAGGTCGGTCAGGACGTCGCTACGCACAATCCGCAGACTGGCACGGCGGGCCCCGACAATCAAGCCCGCATGATTGTTTCTGCGCACACAGCTCGACGGAGAAGGCGGGGCAGATGATCAGCTGCGGGCGCCACCACGCAGCATGTCGGCGTTGGGCACCAGTACGACTCCGCTGCTCGTGCGCAACGTGGTGTTCGCCGGGCCGACGCGGACGATCTCGGCGTCCTCGACCGAGTCCAGCGCCGGCACGAAGACGCGGACCTGCTCGCCCGGTTCGTAGGGCTGCGCGACACGTAGGCCGGCGCCGGCGACCAGGCTGCTGACGGTGCGCCGCGCAACGATGCCGGTGAGCACCACGCTGACGGCGGCAACGCCGAGGACGGCCGCCAGCGGCGCGCCGAGCGCCACGGCGGTCACGACGGCCACGGCCTGCACGAGCAACGAGAGCACCAGCGGGACCACGACGGGGGCATGGGTGCGACGGGAACGCGACCAGCGCTGCGGGCGCACCCGCAGCTGGTCGTCCTCATCTGTCGTCATAGGAACCACATCCCTTGTGTAACAAGGGATTCCCTGTCGTAGTCCACCGATCTCGCCGACATGCCAGACCGAGCCGTGAGGGTGCTCACTATTGCAAGCAGTGCACCCGGATTGGGTGATTCGGGACTCGATCGAACCTCAGCCGTTGAACGGCCATTCGTTGTCGACGCTGGCCTGCTCCTGGGCACCGCGACGTTCGAGGTGGGTGGCGGTGACCTCGACGGCCGCACTGACGTCGACCCCGGTCTGGTCGGCGAGCAGGAAGACGCCGTACGCCAGCTCGCCGAGACGCGGTGCCCAATCGGTACCCGGACGGAAGGGGCGGCGGCCACGATCGGAGCCCGACGTCACCGTTGCGGTCAACGTGCCCAGCAGCGACTGCAACTCCATCAGCAAGGTCGGCACCGTCGCGTGCAGGTCGGCCAGATCGGCACTGCTCGCAACGCGTTCCTGCAATTCGCTCATGAGGAACCAATCTACCGGCGGGAACCTGCTCAGTAGGCTGACCCGCGTGGATATCCCGCGTCCCGCGCGGCTGCGTGTCGGAGTCGTCGGCGTCGGACGGGTGGGCAGTGCCCTCGGCGCAGCGCTGGCTCGCGCCGGACACGAGGTCGTCGCCGTCAGCGGAGTGTCCGCACAGTCGCGGCGGCGTGCGCAGAACCTGCTGCCCGGGGCCGAACTGCTCGCCCCTGACGAGACCGTCGCGGCGGCCGAGTTCGTGCTGCTCGCCGTTCCCGACGACGTCCTGCGCCCCCTCGTTGCCGGGCTTGCCGACACGGGCGCGTGGCGCCCCGGCCAGCTGGTGGCGCACACCTCGGGCGCGCAGGGCATCGGGGTGCTCGACCCGGCCGCTGCGCGCGGGGTGCTGGCCCTTGCACTGCACCCGGTGATGACCTTCACCGGCCGGCCCGAGGACCTCGATCGGCTGAATGGCGCCACCTTCGGCGTCACCTCCACCGACGAGCTGCGACCCGTCGCCGAGTCGCTGGTGGTCGAGATGGGCGGCGAGCCGGTCTGGGTGCCCGAGCCCGCCCGGGCGCTCTACCACGCGGCGCTCTCGATCGGTTCCAACCACCTGGTCACGCTCGTCAACGACACGCTCGCCCTGCTCGACAGCGTCGGCGTCGAGGAGCCCGCACGGCTCGTCGCGCCGCTGCTCAGCGCCTCGCTCGACAACGTGCTGCGCCTGCGCGACGCCGCGCTCACCGGCCCGGTCTCGCGCGGTGACGTTGCCACCGTCAGCGCCCACGTGCGGACGCTGTCCGAGCGGGCGCCCGACGTCCTGCCGTCCTACGCCGCTCTTGCTCGTCGCACCGCCGAGCGGGCGCAGGCGTCCGGCCGGCTCAGCGCGGGGCAGGCCGACGCTGTCCGCGAGGTGCTCCCATGAAACTCGTGCGCACCCGCTCGGAGTTCTTCGCTGCCCGCGCCGAGCAGCTCGGCACCGTGGGTCTGGTGCCCACCATGGGCGCCCTGCATGCCGGGCACTCCGCCCTGCTCGACGCCGCCCGCGCCGAGTGCGACTCGGTGATCACCACCAACTTCGTCAACCCACTGCAGTTCGGGCCGACGGAGGACCTCGCGCGCTACCCACGCACCCTGGACGCCGATCTTGAGGTCTGCGAGAAGGCCGGTGTCGACCTCGTGTGGGCCCCGTCCGTCGACGATGTGTATCCCTACGGCGGCACGCAGGTGCGGGTCGAACCTGGCCCGCTCGGTGACATACTTGAAGGTATGGTGCGGCCCGGACACTTCAGCGGCATGTTGACCGTGGTCGCCAAATTCCTCAATCTCGTGCGTCCTGGGCGCGCGTACTTCGGCGAGAAGGACTACCAGCAGCTGGCGCTCATCCGACAGATGACCGAGGACCTCGAGCTGGGCGTTGCGGTCGTCGGCGTCGGCACGGTCCGCGAAGCCGATGGGCTGGCGCTGTCGAGTCGCAACGTCTTCCTGTCGGCGGCCGAACGGACGCACGCATTGATCCTCTCGCATGCGTTGGCGGCCGGTCGGGCCGCCGCGCACGAGGGTGCCATCGGCGTGATCACCGCGGCCACCGCGGTCCTGGCGAGCGAGCCGGACATCGCCGTCGACTACCTCGAACTACGCGGGGCCGACCTCCGCGAGATCCCGGTGCACGGCGCGTGCCGCCTGCTCGTCGCGGCCCGGGTGGGCACGACGCGGCTCATCGACAACGTCGGGGTCGAGCTGTGAAGGGGGTTGACCAGGCCGACGTCGAGCGCGTCGTGAGGGCAGCGCTCGCAGAGGATCTCGGCCCCGAGGGCGACATCACCACGCTCGCCACCGTCGACCCGGGCTCGACGGCCTCGGCCCGGCTCGTCTCGCGCCAGCACGGCGTCGCCGCAGGTCTGCCCGTCGCCGCGTACGTGTTCGACGTCGTCGGCGAGGGCCGCGTGCACGTCGAGCTGCTCGTCGTCGATGGCGATCGCGTGCAGCCCGGGGACGTCCTGGCCACCGTGACGGGGCCGCTGCGCGCCCTGCTCACGGCCGAGCGCACTGCACTGAACCTGGTCGGGCACCTCAGCGGCGTGGCCTCGCTGACGCGAGCGTGGGCTGACGCGGTCGAGGGCACCGGCGCTCGGGTGCGCGACACGCGCAAGACGATGCCGGGCCTGCGGGCGCTCGAGAAGTACGCAGTGCGCATGGGTGGCGGCGTCAACCACCGGATGTCGCTGTCCGACGCAGCGCTCGTCAAGGACAACCACGTCGTCGCGGCCGGCGGGGTGGTGCCGGCGTTCGAGCGGGTGCGCGCGCAGTACCCGGGCGTGCCGCTCGAGATCGAGGTGGACACCGTCGAGCAGGCGCGGGAGGTCATCGCGGCCGGCGCCGACCTCGTCCTGCTCGACAACATGACGCCCGACGCGATGCGCCAGGTCGTGACGCTGACCGCTGGACGCGCGCGTCTCGAGGCGTCCGGGCGGCTGTCGCTCGACAATGCCCGTGCCGTGGCCGAGACGGGCGTCGACTACCTTGCTGTCGGCGCGCTGACGCACTCCGCGCCCGTGCTCGACATCGGACTGGACATGTAGATGCTGCTCGCGATCGACACCGGTAACACGAACACCGTTCTGGGCGTCTTCGACGGCTCAGTACTGCGCGACTCGTGGCGCATCAAGTCCGACGCCCGCACGACCGCCGATGAGCTGGCGCTGGCCTTCCGCGGGCTGCTGGCCGACCACGTGGTCGACGGAATCGCCGCCTGCTCCACCGTTCCGGCCGTCATGCGCGAGCTGCGCACGATGCTGGCCCGGTACTACTCCGACGTCCCGACGTTGCTCGTCGAGCCGGGTGTGCGTACCGGCGTCAGCGTGCAGACCGACAACCCGAAGGAGGTCGGCACCGATCGCATCTGCAACACCGCGGCCGCCCATCACCTGGTCGACGGCCCGTGCATCGTCGTGGACTTCGGCACGTCGACGAACTTCGACGTGGTGAGTGCCAAGGGCGAGTTTCTCGGCGGTGCGCTGGCCCCGGGCATCGAGATCTCCCTGGACGCGCTGGCCGCACGGGCAGCGCAGCTGCGCAAGGTCGAGCTCGTCGCCCCGCGCAGCCCGATCGGCAAGAACACCGTCGAGTCGTTGCAGTCCGGGATCCTGTACGGCTTCGCCGGCCAGGTCGATGGGATGGTCCGGCGGCTGTCGGCGGCCCTCGTCCCGGACGACCCCGCCTCCGTGCAGGTGATCGCCACCGGCGGCCTCGCCTCGCTCGTCATCGATCACAGCGAGACCGTGACGCGCTACGAACCGGAACTCACGCTTCTCGGACTGCGGCTCATCTTCGAACGCAACACCTAAGTACGGTCGAGGACATGCAACTGCGCATCTTCACCGAGCCTCAGCAGGGCGCGTCCTACGACGACCTGCTCCGCGTCGCCACAGCCACCGAGGACCTCGGCTTCGACGCCTTCTTCCGCAGCGATCACTACCTCAAGATGGGCGACGTCGACGGGCTGCCCGGCCCTACCGACGCCTGGCTGACCCTCGCCGCGCTCGCCCGCGACACGACGCGCATCCGGCTCGGCACGCTCGTGTCGCCCGCGACCTTCCGGTTGCCGGGCGTGCTGGCCATCTCGGCCGCGCAGGTCGACGCCATGAGCGGGGGACGGGTCGAGATCGGGCTGGGCGCCGGCTGGTTCGGCGCCGAGCACAAGGCCTACGGCATCCCGTTCCCGGACACCGCCGAGCGCTTCGACGTCTTCGCCGAGCAGGTCGAGATCATCGACGGCCTGCTGACCACGCCGCCCGGTCAGACGTACTCCTTCGCCGGCACGCACTACCAGCTGACCGACTCGCCTGCGCTGCCCAAGCCCGTGCAGTTGCCACGTCCGCCGATCATCCTGGGCGGCGCGGGCAAGAAGCGCGGTGCCAAGCTGGCCGCCACGTACGCCGACGAGTTCAACGTCGCCTTCCAGGGTGTGGAGGAGACCGAGACCGTCCTCAACCGGGTGCGCACCGCCGCGGCCGAGACCGGACGCGAGCTCGTCTACAGCGCCGCGCAGGTGCTGTGCTGCGGCCTCGAGGACGCCGAGCTGGCCCGTCGGGCGGCGGCGATCGGTCGGGACGTCGAGGAGCTGCGCGAGAACGGCGCAGCCGGCACCCCCGACCAGGTCGTCGCCCGGTTGCAGCGCTATGCCGACATCGGCGTCACCCGCATGTACCTGCAGGTGCTCGACCTCGCCGACCTCGCGCACCTCGAGCTCGTCGCCCGCGAGGTCCTGCCGCAGGTCTGAGTCAGGTGCGCTGGGTGTCGCGGCGGTAGGCCCAGACGGCGAGCGCGGCAGCAGCGAGCGTCCAGATGGCCACCACACTCCACCCGAGTGCCGACCAGCCACCGCCGCCGATGCCGACGTGGCTGGCCTGCGTCAGCCAGTAGGACGGGATGGCCTCGCCGATGTAATGCAGGACGCCGTGGTTGGGCAGCGGGAACCACTGCCCGCCGAGGAAGCCGAAGAACGCCGAGCCGCCACCCAGGGCCGGGCCCATCGAGTCGACGGTCAGCAGGTGCCCGACCAGCACGCCGAGAGCGACGAACGGTGCCAGGGCGACGAGAATCAGCGCGGTCATCCCGAACCAGCGGGTGAACGGGTGCAGGCTGACGCCGTAGGAGATCCCGGCGACATAGAGCAGCGCGATACTGAGCAGGGCCATCAGGTAGGACGTCAGCACCTTGGTCGTGAAGTATGTCGTCGGGCTCAGCGGGGTGAGGCGCAGCTGGCGGTTCCAGCCGACGCTGCGCTCCGCCGCGATGCGCGCGCCGCCGGCGATCGCGGCGATCATGGCGCCGTACCCGGCCATGCCAACCATGTAGTACAGCGGGAAGCTGACGGTGAACGTCCCGAGGTCGATCGTCTGGTGCTTGTTCGACCCGGCGATCGTCAGGAACAGCGCGAGCGGAAAGATCAGCGAGAAGATGAAGAACCGCTTGTTGCGTACGAGGCGCAGCAGCTCGTAGCGGACGTAGGTGACGTTCATCGGGCCGGCTCCGTCGCTGCTTCGTGGGCGTTGGTGTCACTGGTGAGCTGGAGGAACGCGTCCTCGAGCGCTGCGCCACCGACCTCGATGTCGCGCGCGGCGGGGTAGGCGGGCAGCAGCGCGCGCAGTGCGGCGTCGGAGTCCGTACAGCTCAGCACGACGCTGTCGCCTCGGGTGTCGACCGAGCGCACCCCCGCCAGGGCCGTCAATCCGGCCGGGTCCACGCCCGGCAGGGTGGCCCGGATCGTGCGGGAGCCGACGGTCGCTTTGATCTCGGTCGACGAGCCGTCTGCGACGACCTGGCCGTGCGCCATCAGCACGATGCGGTCGGCGTAGGCGTCCGCCTCCTCCAGGTAATGGGTGGCGAACACGATCGTCTTGCCGCTGCGGGTGAACCCGCGCATCGTCGCCCAGAACTCGCGGCGCGCCTCGACGTCCATCGCGACGGTCGGTTCGTCGAGCACCAGCAGGTCGGGGTTGCTCACGAGCGCCACGGCGAAGCGGACGCGCTGGGTCTGACCGCCGGAGAGCTTGTGGGTGCGGCGCTCGGCGATGTCGGTGATGCCCGCAAGTTGCAGGGTCTCGTCCACCCCGAGGGCCGACGGGTACAGCGAGCCCATCATGTCGATCAACTCGCGTACCGACAGGTCGCGCAGTACCGCCCCCGTCTGCAGCATCGCTCCGATCCGGCCTGCGGCGACCGCCTCGGCCGGCGTGCGGTCGAAGATCGTCACCGAGCCCGCGTCCGGTGTGAGCAGCCCCAGCATCATGTCGATGGTGGTGGATTTGCCCGCGCCGTTCGGCCCGAGCAGGGCCACCGTCTGCCCCTGGGCGATGTGCAGGTCGACGCCACGGACGGCCTGCACCGGGCCGTTCGCGGCCGGGAAGGACTTGCGCAGCCCGGCCAGCCGAACGCCGCCGTCGCCGTCATGCGCTGTGGTCATGCCGGGTATCTTGTCGCTTTTGCGTGGCCGGGAACAGGGCCCGCGCCGCGACCGTCCCGATCATGGCCGCAGCCCCTGACGCAAGGCTCGAAACCGGGCGTCGGCGCCCGGCTAGGTTTGCCTGGTGAGTGAGACGAACGCCCCCGACGGCGACGATCTGCCGGAGCAGCTGCGCGTACGCCGCGAGAAGTACGACCGGCTCATGGCGGACCCGGGATCGGCGCCGTTCCCGGTAGGGGTGCCCCGAACGGCATCGCTGGCCGAGGTCGGCGCCGCGTACCCGGAGCTCGAGCCCGACGACCGGACCGGCGACGTTGTCGGTATCACCGGCCGCGTGATCTTCGTGCGCAACACCGGCAAGCTCTGCTTCGCGCGCCTGCGCGAGGGCGAGGCCGAACTGCAGGTGATGCTGTCACTGGACCGGGTCGGCGAGGCGGGGTTGGCCTCGTGGAAAGCCGACGTCGACCGCGGCGATCTCGTCTTCGTGCAGGGCGAGGTCATTTCGTCGCGTCGCGGTGAACTCTCGGTGCTCGCCGATCGTTACCGCATCACGGCCAAAGCATTGCGACCGTTGCCGGTGGAACACAAGCCGTTGTCGGATGAGAACCGCATGCGGCAGCGTTACGTCGATTTGATCGTGCGACCCGAAGCGCGCCAGATGGTGTACACGCGAGCCGAGGTATTGCACGCGCTGCGCGACACTTTCCGACAGCGTGGTTACGTCGAGGTGGAAACGCCGATCCTGCAGTCGGTGCACGGTGGTGCTGCCGCGCGTCCATTTCACACCCACCTCAACGCATTCGACCTGCAAATGTCGTTGCGAATCGCTACCGAGCTCTACCTGAAGCGCTGCATCGTCGGCGGGATCGAACGGGTCTTCGAGATCGGGCCGGCATTTCGCAACGAGGGTGTGGATTCCTCGCATTCGCCGGAGTACACGTTGCTGGAGGCGTATCAGGCTTACGGCGACTACGACACGATGGCCGAACTCACTCGCGCCCTGATCCTCGCCGCCGCCGCGGCGGTGGGAGTGCCGACCCCGGTGACAGCCGACGGCATCGAGATCGACCTGGCCGCACCGTGGCGCTCGGTGACGATCCACGACGCGGTGTCCGAGGCGGTCGGCGAGGCCGTCACCCCCGACACCGACGCGGCGTCCTTGCGCCGGCATGCCGAGCGGCTGCAGGTGGGGCTCAACCCGGCTTGGGGCGCAGGCGAGATCGTCCTCGAGCTCTACGAGAAGCTGGTCGAGCACACGCTGGTGCAGCCGACGTTCGTCAAGGACTACCCGGTCGCGGTGCGCCCGCTCGCCCGACCGCACCGTGCCGACCCGCGGCTGTCCGAGGCCTGGGACCTCATCATCGGTGGCGTCGAGATCGCGCCGGCGTACTCGGAACTCGTCGACCCGGTCGAGCAGCGCCGCCGACTCGTCGAGCAGTCGACCGCCGCCGCGCAGGGCGACCCGGAAGCGATGGAATTGGATGAGGATTTCCTGCGTGCCCTCGAATACGGCATGCCACCGACCGGGGGCATGGGTATGGGCGTCGACCGGCTCGTCATGTTGCTGACCGGCAAGGGCATTCGCGAAACCATCCTGTTCCCGCTCATCAAGCCGTTGTAGGACTCCGTTGTAGGACTGCTGTAAACCCGTTGTGCGACCTCAGCAACGCATTGCTAGGAATTCGCAAATTATCGGCCGGGACGCGGCCGTATTGGTGGGCGATCAATGCGGCGGGGCGCTACGGTGGGTTGATCAGCCCAAATGCCCCCCGTACAGAACGGCACTAACATGGCTCAGAAGCACATCGTTCAACTCATCGACGACCTGGACGAAGGCGACGCCGCGGAAACGGTCAGTTTCGCCCTCGACGGGAACAACTACGAAATAGACCTGTCGGCGTCCAATGCCGCCAAACTGCGCGATTCCATGGCCGAATACGTCGCGCATGCGCGGCGGGCCGGCGGGCGCGGCGGCCGCGGGCCGTCGACGGGTGCCCCCCGTCGGGGGCGTGCGGCGCGTGGCGACCGCGAGCAGACGTCGGCGATTCGCGAGTGGGCGCGCACGAACGGGCACAAGATCGGCGAGAAGGGCCGGATCCCGGCGCACATCGTCGAGGCCTACAACGAGGCCAACTAGCCCGCATCACCCTCTCTGGTGATCAACAGCGCCGAAACGTCGTGACACGACGTTTCGGTGCTGTTGATCTTTGAGGGGTTGTCAGCGAAGGTGGTGGTCGAAGAAGGACTCGATGCGCGCCCAGGCGTCCGCCGCGGCCACCGGGTCGGGACCGACGTGCACCACCCGCTGCACGGCGTGCGTGAATCCCGGCCCGAAGAACTCTTCGTTCAGGAACGAATGGCCGGCGGTCGGGTACTCCTTGACGTCGTTCTCCACGCCGAGCGTGTCCAGCGCGGCGCGCACCTTGCCGGCTGCCCCGCGCAACGAGACATCCTTGGCCCCGTAGCTCGCGACCACCGGGCACGAGCCGCGCAGGGCTTCCGGCAGGCCCTTCGGAGGTTGGCCGTAGTTCGGGGCGGCGACGTCGAAGCCGCGGGCGGCCGCGAGCAGGGCGAAGCCGCCGCCCATGCAGAACCCGATGATCCCGACCTTGTCGGTGGACCGTTCGTCGGTGAGCAGGTGCGTCCGGGCCGCTGCGATGTCGGCGAACGCCTTTCCCTCGCCCGACATCAGCGCCCGGAAGGTGCTGACCAGGCACTTGCGCGCTCCGCCGTCGCTGTACAGGTCGGGCGCCAGGGTCAGGTAGCCGGCCGCGGCCAACCGGTCGGCCTGGCGCCGCACGACGTCGTTGAGCCCGAAGACCTCGTGGATGGCCACCACCGCGGGCCACGGGCCTTCGCCGGACGGGACGGCCAGGTAGGCGTTCAGATCGTTCGAGCCGCCGGTGGCCCGGCCGAGTGCGATATCGGGCATGTTTCGAACATAGTGGCCGCTGTTCGCTCTCGGCGAAGCCCGGCGGGGATCACCGAGCGGCGTTGCGTCGTTGGACTCCATGTCCGCCATCACCCCAGGTGTGTCGCACACCAGGGCTAGAGTTGGCAGTGGTAGAGCCAGTGGTAGAGCCGCAGTGTCATACAGCGCGGAAGGAGCCTCCCGCATGTTCGAACGTTTCACAGACCGCGCACGCCGTGTTGTCGTCCTGGCCCAAGAAGAGGCCCGGATGCTCAATCACAACTACATCGGCACTGAGCACATCCTGCTCGGTCTCATCCATGAGGGCGAGGGCGTCGCCGCCAAGGCCCTCGAGTCGCTCGGCATTTCGCTCGACGCCGTGCGTCAGCAGGTCGAAGAGATCATCGGCCAGGGCCAGCAGGCGCCGAGCGGGCACATCCCGTTCACCCCGCGCGCCAAGAAGGTCCTCGAGCTCAGCCTGCGCGAGGCGTTGCAGCTCGGCCACAACTACATCGGCACCGAGCACATCCTGCTGGGGCTGATCCGCGAGGGTGAGGGCGTCGCCGCCCAGGTGCTGGTCAAGCTCGGCGCCGACTTGAACAAGGTCCGCCAGCAGGTCATCCAGCTGCTCAACGGCTACCAGAGCAAGGAGCCCTCGGGCGCCGCGGCCGAGGCCACGCCGTCCACGTCGCTGGTCCTCGACCAGTTCGGGCGCAACCTCACCCAATCCGCGCGAGACGGCAAGCTCGACCCGGTCATCGGGCGCGAGAAGGAGGTCGAGCGCCTGATGCAGGTGCTCAGCCGCCGCACCAAGAACAACCCCGTCCTGATCGGCGAGCCCGGCGTCGGCAAGACCGCCGTCGTCGAGGGCCTGGCTCAGGCCATCGTCAAGGGCGAGGTGCCGGAGACGTTGAAGGACAAGCAGCTCTACACGCTCGACCTCGGCTCGCTCGTCGCTGGCTCCCGCTATCGCGGTGACTTCGAGGAGCGCCTGAAGAAGGTCCTCAAGGAGATCCGCACCCGCGGCGACATCATCATGTTCATCGACGAGATCCACACCCTCGTCGGTGCCGGTGCCGCCGAAGGCGCGATCGACGCAGCGTCCATCCTCAAGCCGATGCTGGCCCGTGGCGAGCTGCAGACCATCGGCGCCACCACGCTGGATGAGTACCGCAAGTACCTCGAGAAGGACGCTGCGCTCGAGCGCCGCTTCCAGCCCGTCCAGGTGGGCGAACCGACGGTGGCGCACACGATCGAGATCCTCAAGGGCCTGCGCGACCGGTACGAGGCGCACCACCGCGTCTCGATCACCGACGCCGCGCTGGTCGCCGCCGCAGGGCTGGCTGATCGCTACATCAGCGATCGCTTCCTGCCAGACAAGGCGATCGACCTCATCGACGAGGCCGGCGCGCGCATGCGCATCCGCCGGATGACCGCCCCGCCGGACCTGCGCGAGTTCGACGAGCGCATTGCCGACGTCCGTCGCGAGAAGGAGTCCTCGATCGACGCGCAGGACTTCGAGAAGGCTGCGGCGCTGCGCGACAAGGAGAAGACGCTGCTCGGTGAGAAGGCCAAGCGCGAGCAGGAGTGGAAGGCCGGCGACCTCGACGTCGTGGCCGAGGTCGACGACGAGCAGATCGCGGAGGTGCTCGCCATCTGGACGGGCATCCCGGTCTTCAAGCTCACCGAGGAGGAGACCGCCCGGCTGCTGCGCATGGAGGACGAGCTGCACAAGCGCGTCATCGGCCAGGAGCAGGCGATCAAGGCCGTCTCGCAGGCGATCCGCCGTACGCGGGCCGGTCTGAAGGACCCGAAGCGTCCTGGTGGCTCGTTCATCTTCGCCGGCCCGTCGGGCATCGGTAAGACCGAGCTGTCCCGGGCGCTTGCCGAGTTCCTGTTCGGCGACGACGACGCGCTGATCCAGATCGACATGTCCGAGTTTCACGATCGCTACACCGTGTCGCGGCTCGTCGGTGCGCCTCCCGGCTACGTCGGTTACGACGAGGGCGGACAGCTCACCGAGAAGGTCCGGCGCAAGCCGTTCAGCGTTGTGCTCTTCGACGAGGTCGAGAAGGCGCACCCGGACATCTTCAACACGCTGCTGCAGGTGCTGGAGGACGGTCGGCTCACCGACGGTCAGGGTCGGGTCGTGGACTTCAAGAACACCGTCCTGATCATGACGACCAACCTCGGCACGCGCGACGCGTCCAAGTCGGTCGGCAACCTCGGCTTCGCTGCGTCCAACGACACGCAGAGCGGCTACGAGCGGATGAAGGAGAAGGTCAACGACGAGCTCAAGCAGCACTTCCGCCCGGAGTTCCTGAACCGCATCGACGACATCATCGTGTTCCACCAGCTGACCGAGGAAGAGATCGTCAAGATCGTCGACCTGATGACGGCCCGCCTGGACACCCAGATGCGCAACAAGGACATGGGCATCGAGCTCACCACCTCGGCGAAGGCTCTGCTGGCCAAGAAGGGCTACGACCGGACGCTGGGTGCCCGGCCGTTGCGCCGCACCATCCAGCGCGAGATCGAGGACCCGTTGAGCGAGAAGATCCTGTTCGGCGAACTGACCGCCGGCGAGATCGTCGTCATCGACACCGAGCCCGTCGACGCGATGAAGAAGGACGGCCCGGAGAAGTTCACCTTCCGCGGTGAGCCCAAGCCCTCCGCGCTCGTCCCCGACGTCCCGCCGGCAGGCATCTCCGCCGACTGACGCACCGCACCACCACAGCAGCACCACAGCGAGGCCCCGCAACCACCGTTGCGGGGCCTCGCTGCGTCGCCGTCCCGGACGGCCGCTCGCCCCTCCTGCGTCGAGTTGTCCGCCCTTGCACGCCTCCACGCGCGTTCGGGGGCGGACAACTCCAGGTGGGTTGGGAGGCGGCCGTCAACGGGGCAGGGCGTAGCGGCCGTCCGGCAATGGGTCGACGAGGCCATCGGCGACGAGGCCGTCGAGCGCGCGAGATCGACGCACCGGGTCGGGCCAGACGACGTCGAGCGCATCTTGCGCTACCGGGCCGGGCGCAGCCCGCAGCACGTCGAGCAACAAGCCGCGGACCTGACGGTCGGTGCCGGCAAACCCCTGCGGCCGCGGCACCGGACCGTCGTAGGCCGGCGAGCCGGCCACCAACCACGCGCACCGCTCGGCGATCGGGCACACCGGGCAGCGCGGCGTCCGGGCCACGCACACCAGCGCACCGAGTTCCATCAGCGCCACCCCGAAGCGAGCCGCCGACGCGGCGTCGGCAGGCAGCAGCGCCTCTACCGCCGCGTGGTCGCGGGTGGCCGACGGCAGCCCGGCGTTGCCCTGCCCCCGCACGGCACGCGCGACGACCCGCCGAACGTTCGTGTCGACGACGGGATGCCGCTGTCCGAACGCGAACGACGCCACCGCGCGGGCGGTGTACGCGCCTACGCCAGGCAGGCTCAGCAGATCATCGACGGACTCCGGCACCCGGCCGGCGAAACGCCCGGTGACCTCTCCCGCGCACGCGTGCAGGCGCAGCGCTCGGCGCGGGTAGCCGAGCTTGCCCCACATCCGCACCGCGTCGCCCGCCGGTGCAGCGGCCAGGTCGGCCGGGGTCGGCCAGCGGTCCAGCCACGCTGCGTAGACGGGCAACACCCGTGTGACCGGGGTCTGTTGCAACATGATCTCGCTGACCAGCACCGCCCACGCGCTGACGCCCGGTTGCCGCCACGGCAGGTCGCGCGCTGCGCGTTCGTACCACGCCAGGACGGGTACCGAGAGCGGTTCAGCAGCCATCAGGGCCGCATCGTCGCACGAGACGGACCCGCGCTCGACGCCGCGTCCGATGCGTTTCAGCGCGCCGCCGGAACCGGCCCAGGCGGACCGGATAGCGTGAACCCGCCATGCTTCATCCCGTCGGATCCCAGCCGCCTTCCGTGTACTGGCGTCGTCGTCTTCTCCTGGTCGGCTCGGCCGTGCTGGTCATCGTGCTGCTGATCGTCACCGTGCAGGCCTTGACCTCCGGCGGCGGTTCGTCGAACGCCGCCGGGTCGGGATCGCCGTCGCCTACACCCGTCCCGTCGACCCGGGTCACCTCGTCCTCGACACCCGTCAGCTCGTCCCCGGCCTCGTCCTCACCGGCTCGGTCGTCGACCCGGTCCAGCACGAAAGCCACGAAGTCGTCCACAGCGTCGGCGTCGACGTCTGCCAGCGCGCCCCCGGCCACCTGCCGCACCAGCAACCTGTCGGTGAGCGCCGTCGTCGGCGCGGCCAACTACAAGGTGGGCGCCACGCCGATGCTGGAGCTGCAGGTGACGAACGTCGGCAAGGCGCCGTGCGTCCAGGACCTCGCGGACAAGCAGATCGTGCTCAAGGTCTACAACGGCGAGTCGCGAGTGTGGGGCAGCCACGACTGCGAGGTGCAGGCGGGCACCCAGCTGCGCACCCTGGCGGTGAACAGCTCGGTGCGCGTCACCATCACCTGGTCGGGGCTCACCTCGCAGCCCGACAACTGCTCCTCGCGGCAGCGGGTCGGCGCCGGCACGTACACGCTCTACGCGACGCTGTCGGGCAAGTCCGGCAAGGCCGCCCAGTTCACGATCAGCTGAATCGGTCGATGATCGACACTCAGCTGAATCGGTCGATGATCGACACT
>NZ_CAXTHK010000002.1:118390-253664 GCF_964244045.1 uncultured Jatrophihabitans sp.
TCAGCTGAATCGGTCGATGATCGACACTCAGCTGAATCGGTCGATGATCGACACTCAGCTGAATCGGTCGATGATCGACACTTCGGCCAGGCGCGAGATGCCCTCGCGCACCGAGCGTGCGCGACCCTCGCCGACGCCGTCGACGATCTGCAGGTCCTCGACGGACGCGGCCAGGAGTTTCTGCAGCCCGCCGAAGTGCTCGACGACCCGATCGAGGATGCCGGCGGGGATGCGCGGCACCCGGGCCAACAGCCGATAACCACGGGGGCTGACTGCGCTCTCCTGGCTCTCGGGCGTGTTCGGCAGGCCCATCGCCGCGGCGACGCACGTGAGGTCGAGCAGGTCGAGCGCCGACAGCTGGGCGAGCTCGCCGAGCACCTTCTCGGTCGAGCGGGCCCGCCGACCGGTGGGCACGTAGTCGCGGGCCAGGAACTCGCGATCGGCGTCGACGCCGGCCATCAGCTCGTCGAGCTGCAGGGCGAGCAATCGGCCGTCGGTGCCGAGCTCCACGACCTGCCCGGTCACCTCGTCGGCGATCCGGCGGACCATCTCGAGGCGCTGCGCCACGCTCGCCGCGTCGCGAATGGTCACGAGATCCTCGATCTCGAGCGCCGACAACGAGTGGGACACCTCGTCGAGGCGGGTCTTGTATCGCTCGAGGGTGGCGATGGCCTGGTTGGCGCGCGACAACAGCTCGCCGCTGCTCTCCAGGACGTAGCGCAGATCGCCGACGTAGAGGCTGATGATGCGCATCGACTGCGACACCGAGATCACCGGGTAACCGGTCTGGCGGGCCACCCGCTGGGCGGTGCGGTGGCGGGTGCCGGACTCCTCGGTGGGAATGGCCGGGTCGGGCATCAGGTGCGTGGCCGAATACATGATCCGCAGGCCGTCGGTCGACAGCACCACCGCGCCGTCCATCTTGCACAGCTCGCGCAGCCGGGTGGCCGAGAAGCCGACGTCGAGTGGGAAACCGCCCGTGCACAACCCCTCGACGACGGGGTCCCAACCGATGACGATCAGCGCGCCGGTGTTGCCCCGCAGGATGCGTTCGAGCCCGTCCCGCAGGGTGGTGCCAGGGGCCACGGTGGCAAGGACGCCGCGCAGCGCCGTCTCATCGCGTTCGGTGGGGGCCACGGCGTTCAGTGTAAGTAGTTCCGGGGCTGGCGCGGCCGAATTGCGCCCGGCGCGCGACACGGGCTCACTCGTTGGGCACGGGGCGCAACGTGACTCCGCGAGCGGTGGCGATGCTCGGTGCCGGGGGCGCCTGCAGCGCCAGCATGGCCTCGCGCAGGGTGCCGACCTCGACGAACCGTGCCGACGCCAGCTGACGACCGAGCTTGCCGCGAGTACCGACGGGCACGAGCAACCGCCGGTAACCGAGCCGGACCGCTTCGGCCGCCCGTTCGGTCATCATCGGAACGGGGCGCACGTCGCCGGACAGCGTCACCTCGCCGATCACGAGCGTGTCGAGGGGGACGACCTTCTCCTGGGTGGAGGCGGCGCCATGGGCGGACATGACGGCGAGGCAGACGGCTAGATCGGTACCCGGGTCGGAGACTCGCATGCCGGCGGCGGTGGCGATGTAGACGTCGCGGTTCCACAGCATCTCGCCGCCGGCGCGTTCGGTGACGGCGATCAGCATGGCCGCGCGGCCGGTGTCGAGGCCCGACACCGCGCGGCGTCCATTGGGCACGGTGGCGCTGCCGACCAGTGCCTGCAGCTCCGCGACGATCGCTCGGGCGCCCTCCATGGTGACGGTGGGGCAGGTGCCCGCCACGGGTGCGGTGCGATGTTCGCGGAACAGCGAGCTGGGGTCGAGCACCTCGTGCATGCCGTCGTCGCGCTGCTCGAACGCCGCGACCTCGAGCGCGCCGAAGCGATTCTTGACGGTGCGCAGCAGCCGCAGCGACGTGTGCTTGTCGCCGTCCAGGCTGAGCGTGGTGTCGACGATGTGCTCCAACGCCCGCGGTCCGGCGACGGTGGAGTCCTTGGTGACCTGACCGACCAGCAGCATCGGCAGCCCACGCGCCTTAGCGACCCGGCTCAGAGCCTGTGCGACCTCCATCGTCTGAGTGACACCGCCCGCGCGCCCGTCGACGTCGGCCGAGGCGATGGTCTGCACCGAGTCGATGACGACGAGAGCCAGCGCGCCGGCGTGCTCGTCGAGGTGGCCGATGACCGACCCCAGGTCGACGTCGTCGGCGAGCAGCAGGTTGGCGCTGGTGGCTCCGATGCGCTGGGCGCGCAGCGCGATCTGCTCAACCGACTCCTCGCCCGAGACGTAGAGGACGGGGCGGTCCTCGGCGCGGGCGACGCGGTCGGCGACCGCCAGCAGCAGCGTGCTCTTGCCCGACCCGGGCGGCCCGCTGCACAGGCACACCTGGCCGGGCACCATGCCGCCGCCCAGCACCCGGTCGAACTCGCCGATGCCGGTCGACAGGCGCACGGCCGGGCCGCCGGTGACGACCTCGGAAACCCTGCGAGCCGGACGGTTGGGCGTGCTGCCCTTCGTGCTCGAACGCAGTCCGGGCTCGCGCGTCGACGGCGCGGTGTACTCGGCGAGCGTCGAGAACTCGCCGCACTTCGGGCAGCGGCCGTACCACTTACCCGCGGTCGCGCCGCAGGACGAGCAGCGGTAGGCGGTGCTGGGACGGGGCATGTGCGGACGGTAACGCGGGGCCCCGACACAACCGGGTCGACACCCGGCGGTGAGCGGTGGTGCGTCAGCCGCCCTCGCTGCCGCCGCTGCCGCTGGGATCGGGCAGGGTGGACTGCGTGGGATCGCTGGTGACGTTGACCGGTACGCGGACGGTGACCGTCCCGGCCCGGGCGAACGTCAGCGTCATGGTGACGATGCTGCCCGGGTAGATCGTGGTCTTGGTGCCCAGCGCCAGCAGGGTTCCGGTGGCGTCCGGGACGCCGTACGAGGTGCGCCCGTTGGCCGGGATGCGCACTGTCCGACTGGCCTGCGGTGTGCTCGTCGTCGGTGTGCTCGTCGCCGACCCAGCCTCGGAGGTCGGGACAGGCTCGGCGGTCGGCACAGCGGTGGGGGAGGTGCTGCCGGCGGCTGCGACGACCTCGTCGCCGGCGGTCACGGAGCTGTAGGCGCCCCAGCTGGTGAAGGATGCCGAGCTGATGTCGGTGAGCAGGTCGCTGGCGGTGCCGTTGTTGACGAACACGGCGATGAGGCGCAGCGCCGAATCCTTCGGGAAGGACGGGCCCTGGGGCGGCGCCTCGACCGTGAGGTTGCGGATGGAGATCGCGCCGATGTCGGCGTTGACGCCGGAGACGGACGGTCGCTGGTTCTGCGTCTGCGCGACCCGCCCGGCTGCACAGGCGGAGGTCAACAGCGCGGCGGCGACGGCGATCGCACCCAATCCGGCGGTGCGGCGGCGGCGCGCGGCCCCGGGATGTGCGTTCACGTCGACTCCTCGCTGCTTGTCGTACGGTGCTGCATCCGCCGACTGTTCGCTGCCGATCACAGCGTAGCGAGGGCGTGCTCCCGTGCTGCGGGCGACCGCCCAGCACGGCCTTCCAGCTACCCATGACCTCGCCCTGAGTCCCGAAAAATGGGGTCTCTGGGGCTTGACAAAGGAATTTGCACCTCCTATAGGCAGTCCGCCGCGTGTTATCCTGGAGGGAGCGAAAGGGGCTGTATTACATGACTTTCAAGGTCGGCGAGACCGTCGTTTACCCGCATCACGGAGCTGCTCTCATCGAGGCGATCGAGGAGCGACTTCTCAAGGGAGTAAAGAAGACCTACCTGAGGCTGAAGGTGGCCCAGGGTGACCTCACAGTGCTGGTGCCGGCCGAGAACGCCGAGGTCGTTGGCGTCCGCGATGTCGTTGGGCAGGAGGGCCTGGACAAGGTCTTCGAGGTACTGCGTACCCCGCACACCGAGGAGCCGACCAACTGGTCGCGCCGGTACAAGGCCAACGGCGAGAAGCTTGCGTCGGGCGATGTGAACAAGGTGGCTGAGGTCGTGCGTGATCTCTGGCGCCGCGATCGCGATCGCGGGTTGTCCGCCGGAGAGAAGCGCATGCTCGCCAAGGCGCGGCAGATCCTCATCAGTGAGCTCGCGCTCGCGGAAGGCACCAATGAGGACAAGGCCGAGGTCGTGCTGGACGAGGTCCTCGGCGAGGCCGTCGCCTAAGTACGACTCTGATTCACAAGCTGTCGATGACGGCGCAGAACGCTATTCACAATCCAGCGTCCTGCGCCGTCATTCTTGTTGCGGCCGGGAGCGGTCAACGCCTCGGTGGGTCCGTCCCCAAGGCCTTCCAGTCGATCGCCGGCCGCACGCTGCTCGAGCATGCGGCCGAACGCTTCCTTACGCATCCGTTGGTCGGCCGGCTGTATGTGGTTGCGCCGTCGACGCACCTCGAGCAGGCGGGTGGGCTCACCTCGACGACCGCCGTGCCCGGTGGCGCCACCCGGCAGGCGTCGGTCTCGGCAGGACTCGCCGCACTCGCCCCGGAGATCGAACTCGTGCTCGTGCACGACGTCGCGCGGCCGTTCGTCCCGCACGAGGTGATCACGTCGGTCATCACAGCACTGCTCGACGGGGCCGATGCCGCGGTGCCCGTCGTCCCGATCCACGACACCGTGCGACGGGTGGACGAGGCCGGGCACTTCACAGGCATCGTCGATCGCAGCCAGCTGGTGGCCGTACAGACCCCGCAGGGCTTCCGGCGCTCGGTGCTGGTCGCTGCCCACGAGGCCGGGCGGTCGTTGCAGGTCACCGACGACGCCGCGCTGGTCGAGGCCGCCGGCGGCAAGGTGGTCGCCGTGTCCGGCTCCGATGCGGCGTTCAAGATCACCCGGCCATGGGATCTCGCGGTGGCCGAGGCGGTGGCTGTGCGTGCCTGACATCCGCACCGGCATCGGGGTCGACGTCCACCCCGTCGAACTCGGCCGGGACTGCTGGCTGGCCGGGTTGTTCTGGCCCGGCATCGACGGCTGTGCAGGGCATTCCGACGGCGACGTCGCCGCGCACGCCGCCTGCGACGCGCTGCTGTCCGCCGCCGGACAGGGTGATCTGGGGGCGGTGTTCGGCACGGCCGACCCGCAGTGGGCCGGCGCGTCCGGGGTGACGCTGCTGCGCGAGGTGGTCCGGCTGGTCACCACCGCGGGTTGGACGATCGGCAACGTCGCCGTACAGGTCGTGGGGAACGCGCCCAAGGTCGGCCCGCGGCGCGCCGAGGCCCAGGCCGAGCTGCAGGCAGTCGTCGGCGCCCCGGTGTCGGTCGCCGCCACGACCACGGACGGGCTCGGCCTCACCGGCCGCGGCGAGGGTCGCGCCGCGATCGCCACCGCCCTGCTCACCCGCTGATCGACGCGAGCGCCTGCTCGAGGTCGGCCCATAGATCCTCGACGTGCTCGATCCCCACCGAGAACCGCAGCAGCGTCTCCGGGGTGCCGAACGACGCGTCGACGGCGTGCCGGGCGCGACGCTCGATCAGCGACTCGACGCCGCCCAGGCTGGTGGCGTGGTGGATCAACCGCACGGCGTGGCACACCCGCTCGGCGGCGTCGGCGCCACCATCGATCTCGACGCCGATCATTGCCCCGAAACCCGCGAAGTCGCGCGCGGCAACCGCATGCCCTGGGTCGGACGGCAACCCCGGGTAGCGCACGCGGGTCACCCGAGCATGCGCGGCCAGCCGGGACGCCAGCTCGCCGGCGTTGGCCTGCGCACGGTCCATCCGCACGGCGAGCGTCCGCAGTCCGCGCGTGGCCAGGTAGGTCTCGAGCGCACCCGGGATGCCGCCGGCCAGGGTGCGCCTGGCCCGCAACACGTCGTAGAGCGGTCCGGCGGGTAGGACGAGCGCGCCCATCAGCACGTCCGAGTGCCCCGACAGGTATTTCGTCACCGAGTGCATGACGACGTCGGCGCCCAGCTCGAGCGGGCGCACGATCAACGGTGTCGAGAACGTCGCGTCGATACCGACAATTGCCCCGGCCGCGTGGGCGGCCGCCGTGAGCGCCGGAATGTCCGGGATGGTCATCAGCGGGTTCGTTACCGTCTCGAGCCAGAGCAGGTCGGCGCCGTCGAGCGCTGCAGTAACCGCATGGGTGTCGGCGATGTCGACACGACGCACCTGCATCCGGCCGAGTTGCTCCTGCTCGGCGAAGATCTTGACAGCGCCGCTGTAAGCGGCCTCGGGCACCACGGCCACCGTCCCGACCGGTCGCGACTCGACGATCGCGGCGAGAGCGGCCATACCGCTCGAGAACGACAGCGCCAGCCCGCCCTCGAGGGCGCCGAGGATCTCCTCGAAGGCGGCCCGGGTGTCGGTGGGGGCGTCGCGGGAGTAGTCGTTGTCAGTCGGTGCGTTCCGGTACGGGGCGGTGAGCACGATCGGCGTCGACAGCGGCGCGCCGGGCTCGTGCGGGCGGCCCAGCGAGACGGCGAGCGACTCGGGGCGCAGGGTGGGCTCGTCCATGTCCTTGACGCTATCCGGCGCCATCGCCGCTCGAGCGGGCCGATCGCGCGTGAGTGGTCCGTACGATGACACCGTGAGTCGAGCGCAGCGAGCGAACCATGGGTATCGGCTTCGCCGGTCACCCGAGCGAAGCGAGCGGTGACCGTGGGTTTGAGGCTGTACGACACCGCGACTCGGTCGTTGCGGGCTTTCGAGCCCCTCGAACCCGGCAAGGCGTCGATCTACCTCTGCGGGCTCACCGTCCAGGGGCCGCCGCACGTCGGGCACGTCCGCAACTGGATCAATATGGACATCCTGCGGCGCTGGCTCACGCACACCGGCTACGACGTCACCTTCGTCCGCAACGTCACCGACATCGACGACAAGATCATCGACAAGGCAGGCGCGGCGGACGAGCCGTGGTGGGCGCTGTCGTTCCGCAACGAGCGCGAGGTCGTCGCCGCCGAACAGGCGCTGGGCTGCTTGCCGCCGAGCTACGAGCCGTTGGCCACCGCGCACGTCACCGAGATGGTCGAGCTCATGCAGCGTCTCATCGACGGTGGCCACGCCTACGCCGCCGACGGTGACGTCTACTTCGACGTGCGCTCATGGCCCACCTACGGCTCGCTGTCGGGCCAGAAGGTGGACGAGATGCAGGCCGCCGGCGACTCGGTCGGCGATTCTCGCAAACTCGATCCGCGCGACTTCGCGCTCTGGAAGTCCGCCAAGCCCGGCGAGCCGTCCTGGCCCACGCCGTGGGGACGCGGTCGGCCCGGCTGGCACCTGGAGTGCTCGGCGATGTCGACGAAGTACCTCGGCGCGGCCTTCGACATCCACGGCGGCGGGCTCGACCTCGTCTTCCCGCACCACGAGAACGAGCTCGCGCAGTCCCGCGCGGCCGGCGACGGGTTCGCCAACTACTGGCTGCACAACGGCATGGTCAACCTCTCGGGCGAGAAGATGAGCAAGTCGCTCGGCAACACCCTGCAGGTGCGCGAGATCGTGCGCCAGTGGCGTCCGGTCGAGGTGCGCTACTACCTCGGCGCCGCGCACTACCGCTCGACGATCGAGTTCTCGAAGTCGTCGTTGGACGAGGCGGCCGTCGCGTACGGACGCATCGAGCGGTTCTTGACGCGTGCCGGAGCAGTCGTCGACATCGAGACCGACGGGCGGGTGAGCGACGCGTTCGCCGCGGCGCTCAACGACGACCTCGGCACGCCTGCGGCGTTCGCTGTCATCCACGATCTGGTCCGTGCGGGCAACGCTGCGCTGGAGAGCGGCGACGCTGTCACCGTGCAGCGCGTTGCCGGGGAAGTCGCCGCAAACACGAGAGTCCTCGGAGTGAGCCCGTTCCAGTGGGACACGGCGCCCGAAGCAACGCTCGACGCCGTGGACGCGCTCGTCCGGGTGGCCCTCGACCAGCGCACAGCCGCCCGGGCCCGCAAGGATTACGCAGCCTCGGACGCCATCCGCGATCAGCTCGCCGCGGCCGGCGTCAGCATCGAGGACACCCCCGACGGGCCGCGATGGAGTCTGAACTGATGGCCGGTAACTCGCAGCGACAGGGTGCGATCCGCAAGTCGAAGAAGGGTGCCTCGACGGGTACCGGCGGGCACATCCAGCGGGGCATCAAGGGCAAGGGCCCGACCCCCCCGGCCGAGGCGCGCAAGGGTCATCCGGCCGCGCGCCGAGCGGCAGCTGCCGACAAGAGGTCCACCTCGTCGCGCACGAAATCGCCGCGCGACAACCCGGCGGCGGAGCTGCTGGTCGGGCGAAACCCGGTGGCCGAGGCGCTGCGGGCGAAGATCCCGGCCACTGCGCTGTACCTCGCGCAGGGCATCGAGGCCGACGAGCGCATCACCGAGGCCATCCGGCTGGCCAGCAACCGCAACCTGGCCCTGCTCGAGATCAGCCGGGCCGAGATGGACCGCCGCACCAACAACATCGTGCATCAGGGCATCGCGCTGCAGGTGCCGCCGTTCGCCTACACCGAGCTGCGCGACGTCATCGCCACCGCGCGCGACTCGGGCACCGCCCCGCTACTTGTCGCTCTCGACGGCGTGACCGACCCGCGCAACCTCGGCGCGATCATTCGCTCCGCGGTGGCCTTCGGCGCGCACGGTGTGATCATCACCGAACGTCGTTCGGCCGGCATCACGCCAACGGCCTGGCGTACGTCGGCAGGCACTGCGGCCCGGCTGCCCGTCGCGCAGGTGACGAACCTGGTGCGCTCGCTCAAGGAGTGCAGGGACGCCGGGATGTTCGTCGTCGGCCTGGATGCCGACGGCACCACGCAGCTCGACGATCTCGAGATGGCCACCGAGCCGCTGGTATTGGTCGTCGGGTCCGAGGGTCGCGGGCTGTCGCGGCTCGCCGGCGAGAACTGCGACGTCACGCTGTCGATCCCGATGGCCCCGGCCGCCGAGTCGCTGAACGCGTCCGTGGCCGTCGCCGTCACGCTGTCCGACATCGCCCGGCGCCGCCGGCACGCCTGACGCTGTAACCGTCGTTGACGTACTTGCGCTTCGGTACGCAGAACCCAGGCGGCGCGGGCCCGCCGCGCAGCTGTGCCTTGCGACAGGTGGTTCACCCGCCATCACGCTCGGAACCGGATCCAGAACCCGGCCTGCGGACGGTGCAACCTGCTCACCCGACGTCATCCCGTCCAGGGTCGCGGGCGTCACGCCCGTCTCGGCGGTGGGATGCAGGCCTCGACGCCGGCCACGAGCGAGGCGGCGTACGTGCGCCGATCGGCGGCGGTGAGCCCGACGTGGCCCCGGCTGTTGCCGCCCGCCTCGTTGTAGATCCACGGCATGTGGGCGAGCAGCTGCACGATCCAGATGTCGCCCGGCGCCAGCCCACGCGAGCCCAGGTCGTAACCGACGTTGCCGCGGACCTTCATGCGGGCGTGTTGCACCGCGCGGCGGGCGCGGGCGAACTCGGCGGCATAGCGCTTGCTCAGCCTGGCGACGACGTGGTTGCGGAACACGACATGATGGCCGCGCGGGGTCACGCGGTAGTCGCCAACGGACTGGTAGTAGACGATGTTGTTTCCTGTGCGGAACCCGATGCCTCCGTTGCGCCCGGCCTGGTCGTGGATCGAAATCGCCAGGTCGGCGTGGGCAGCGTTTGCGATCCGGGCCCGCTGGGCGAGGTTGCGCCGTTGATTCAGCGACGTCTTGGTCATGACGACGCGGTAGCCCAGGGATCGCAGCCGCGCGGTCACGAGCCGGGCCACCGAGAAGACGTCGCGCATCTCCGGCTCGTTCTCGTAGTCGTCGACCCGCAGCCCGGTCTGCCGGTCGATCGCATGGATGCTGCGGCTGTGGCCCGGATCGATCACGATGACCGGGACGTGAGGTGCCGACGTCGCCGGCCCCGGGTTCGCAAGGGTGCAGATGGCCAGCGCGGCGACGAGCGAGGCGAGCGCGCGGCGCATTGGCCCCTCCGTTCGGGAAGGTCTTTCGGGCACCGAACTGTAGATCAGCGAACAGCGGGACGGACGTCGTGCCGGTAGCCTGTGTTCCGCTTGCCGCCTTAGCTCAGTTGGCCAGAGCAACCGCCTTGTAAGCGGTAGGTCGTGGGTTCGAATCCCACAGGCGGCTCCACAGGCGGCTCCATTGGGCCCCAGAAACGGGGACGGAGGCCGAGCCGGCTCAGTCTGAGAGGCTGTTCTGACGAGTGGAAGCCGCTGATCCGCTTTGCGGTCGAACGAGGGCGCAGAGGGCATGGCTTCGAATCACACAGGCTTCGCAACGTGGGGCGCGCAGCATTCTGAGATCGTTGACGACCGATCGGATCGAGAGAGCTGGAGTCATCGCCCGGTGAACGTGGGGCGGGATTTCGACAGGAATGCCGAGACCGCGTCCCGGTGGTCCGTCGTCGAACCCAGCGCCGTTTGACTGTGGACTTCCCGCGCCAGGACGTCGTCCCAGCCGGCGGCCCAGGCGTTGCGGATCGCCACCTTCGACGTCGCGTACGCCCGGGTCGGGCCGGCCGCGAGACGATGGGCCAGGGCGTCAATGGTGGTGTCGAAGTCCGCCGCGTCCGCGATCCGGCCGATCATGCCCCACGCGAGCGCGTCCTCGGCAGTGAACGCGTCGGCCAGCAGGATCAGCTCACTGGCCCGGGCGGCACCCACCGCGCGCGCCAGCGAAGCGGACAGGCCCGAGTCGGGGGTGAGGCCGATGCTGCTGAAGGCGGTCACGAACTTCGTGCCGGCGACCGCGACCCGAAGATCGCAGGCGAGCGCCAGGCCCAGGCCGGCGCCCGCGCAGGTGCCGTTGATGGCGGCGATGACCGGCTTGGGCATCGTGGCCAGAGCGATAACGACGGGGTTGTAGTGCTGCTCGATGGTGGCGAACGGTTCGCCCTCAGCGGCGAGCGCGTCGGCATGCTCGGCGAGATCCTGGCCCGCGCTGAACACCCGGCCGGTGCCGGTCAGCACCACGGCGCGGACCGAGGCGTCGTCGGTGACCTGCTGCACGCAGTCCAGTAGGCCGCGCTTCGCCGCGCTGCCCAGCGACGGCGTGGTCATCGTGATCGTCGCTACCGCGTCCGCGATGTGACACGTCACTTCGGAATTGGCCTGGTCATCGGTCATGCGGGCAGGCTAGCATCCAACTGAACGTTCGGTCAGAAATTAGGGAGCCTGCGAATGCCGCTGCGTAGCTACGTGAACGGGTCCTGGTTCGAACCGGCTGACCAGGGCGCGCCGCTGCTCGACGCGGTGACGGGCGATCAGGTGGCCACCATCTCCTCAGCCGGCATCGGCATGCAGGCGACCCTGCGCCACGGGCGCGACGTCGGCGGGCCGGCGCTGCGCGAGCTGACGTTCCACGAACGCGCCGCCCTGCTGAAGGCCGTCGGCGGCCTGCTGCGCGAGAACCGCGACGAGCTGTACGCCCTGTCGGCGCGCACCGGGTCGACCCTGTTCGACAGCACGTTCGACGTCGACGGCGGCATCGGCGTCCTGCTGAGCTATGCGAGCAAGGGTAGACGCGAGCTGCCGAACGACACCGTGCTGCTCGACGGTCCCGTCGAAGCGCTGGGCAAGCGCGGCCAGTTCCTGGGCCAGCACATCTACACGCCCCGACACGGGGTCGCGGTGCAGGTCAACGCCTTCAACTTCCCGGTCTGGGGCCCGCTGGAGAAGCTGGCCCCGGCCTTCCTGGCCGGCGTGCCGACGCTCGTCAAGCCGGCCAGCGCGACCGCCTACCTCACCGCCCGGGTCGTCGAGTTGATCATCGAGTCCGGCCTGCTGCCGGAGGGCTCGCTGCAGCTGATCTGCGGCAGCGTCGGCGACCTGTTCGACCACCTGACCGACCAGGACCTGCTGTCCTTCACCGGCTCGGCGTCGACCGCGCAGCAGCTACGGACGAACCCCACCGTGGTCGCGAACTCGGTTCGGTTCAGCGCCGAGGCCGACTCGCTGAACTGCTCGATCCTCGGACCCGACGCCGCACCCGGCACGCCCGAATTCGACCTCTACGCGACCCAGCTCGTCACCGAGATGACCGTCAAGGCCGGCCAGAAGTGCACCGCGATCCGTCGCGCAATCGTGCCCGCCGAGTACGTCGACGCAGTGGCCGAAGCGGCCTCGGCGCAGCTCGCCACGGTCGTAGTGGGCAACCCCGCCGACGAGTCGGTCGGGATGGGCGCCCTGGCCAGCCTTGAGCAGCGCGACGAGGTCCGTCGCTCGCTCAAGGCCCTGCTGTCGGTGGGTACCGCGGTCTTTGGCGATCCCGAGCACGTCGATGTCGTTGGCGCCGACGCGCAGCGCGGTGCGTTCATCTCGCCGGTCCTGATCAAGGCCGACAGTGCCGACAGCGCCGAGCCGCACGAGGTCGAGGCGTTCGGGCCGGTGAGCACGTTGATCGGCTACCGCGACACGCGGCACGCCGTCGAACTCGCGGCGCGCGGGCAGGGCAGCCTGGTCGGCTCAGTCGTCACCGGTGACAGCGACTTCGCCCGCGACGTCGTGCTAGGTGTCGCCCCCTGGCACGGCCGCCTGCTGGTGCTGGATCAGGACGACGCGACGGAGTCCACCGGGCACGGCTCGCCGTTGCCGACGCTGGTGCACGGCGGGCCGGGTCGCGCCGGCGGTGGCGAGGAGCTGGGCGGCATCCGCGGCGTGCACCACCACATGCAGCGCACCGCGGTCCAGGCCAGCCCCCGCGTCCTCACCGCGATCACCAACCGGTGGATGCCCGGCAGCGCGCGGACCGATGACGGGGTGCACCCGTTCCGCAAGTCGCTCGCCGAGTTGAAGATCGGCGATTCAGTCACCGCCGGCCCGCGGTTGGTGACGCAGGAGGACGTCGCGCACTTCGCGGAGTTCACCGGCGACACGTTCTACGCACACACCGACGCGGAGGCGGCGGCGAGGAACCCGCTGTTCGGCGGCATCGTGGCGCACGGCTACCTCGTCGTCTCGATCGCAGCGGGCCTGTTCGTCAGCCCCGAGTACGGACCGGTGCTGGCCAACTACGGCATCGACGACCTGCGCTTCGTCACCCCGGTCAAGCCAGGCGACGAGCTGACCGTGACGCTGACCTGCAAGGCCATCACCCCCCGCGGCGACAGCGCGCACGGCGAGGTGCGCTGGGACGCGCAGGTGACCAAGCAGGACGGTTCGGTGGCCGCGCAGTACGACGTGCTCACCATGGTCGCGAAGGAGTGGAAGGCATGAGCGAGACGCTGTACCTGCAGGAGTACTTCGACGCCACGATCGAGCACGACAAGCGGATCGAGCCCCGCGACTGGATGCCTGACGGCTACCGCAAGACGATGATCCGCCAGATCGCTCAGCACGCGCACTCGGAGATCATCGGCATGCAGCCCGAGGGCAACTGGATCACCCGGGCACCGTCGCTGCGGCGCAAGGCGATCCTGCTGGCCAAGGTGCAGGACGAGGCCGGCCACGGCATGTACCTGTACAGCGCCGCCGAGACGCTCGGTGCCGACCGCGCCGACCTGACCGACAAGCTCGTCACCAACCGGCAGAAGTACTCGTCGATCTTCAACTACCCCACGCTGTCCTACGCCGACGTCGGCGTCATCGGCTGGCTGGTCGACGGTGCGGCGATCTGCAACCAGGTGCCGCTGTGCCGCTCGTCGTACGGTCCGTACGCGCGCGCCATGATCCGCATCTGCAAGGAGGAGTCCTTCCACCAGCGGCAGGGCTACGAGCTGCTGATGACGATGATGCGCGGCACCGAGGGCCAGCGGGCCATGGTGCAGGCCGCCGTCGACCGGTTCTGGTGGCCGTCGCTGATGATGTTCGGCCCGCCCGACGAGGATTCACCGAACACCGAGCAGTCGATGGCGTGGGGCATCAAGCGGCACACCAACGACGAGCTGCGGCAGCGCTTCGTCGACATGTCCGTGCCGCAGGCCGAGAAGCTGGGCGTGACGTTCCCCGACCCCGACCTGAGCTGGAACGACGAGCGCGGGCACTACGACTTCGGGGTCATTGATTGGGACGAGTTCAAGGCCGTCGTGGCCGGTAACGGCCCGTGCAACGCCCAGCGCGTCGCGCACCGCAAGGCCGCTCACGACGACGGCGCCTGGGTCCGCGACGCGGCGACCGCACACGCTCGCAAGGCGGCCCTTCGATGAGCGAGATGACGGCCGAGGGTGGCCACGGCGCTGTTCCCATGCAGGGCATCCCGACCGTGAACGACCCGGCCCAGTCGCGCAGGGACTGGCTGCTATATGAGGTGTTCCTGCGCGGCAAGCGCGGGCTGAACCACGTGCACGTGGGCTCCCTGCACGCGGCCGACGACAACATGGCGCTGCACCACGCGCGTGACCTCTACACCCGCCGCAACGAGGGCGTCAGCATCTGGGTCGTGGCGGCCACCGACATCACCGCGTCCAGCCCGGACGAGAAGGACCCGTTCTTCGCGCCGGCCGGCGACAAGGTCTACCGGCATCCGACGTTCTACGACATCCCCGACGACGTCCCCCACATGTGAGCGGTGCAATGAACGACACCCCGTACGACACCCCGTACGACGGCCTGGGCGACGCCGAGGGCGACGACCACCGCTGGGCCTTCGGCACCGGCTTCACCGATGCGCTCGAGGGCGTCGACACGACGGTGCCCAACGGCGTCGACGGTGCCGCCCTGGCTGCCTACTGCCTGATGCTCGGCGACGACGCGTTGATCTACAGCCACCGCCTGCAGCAGTGGATGACGCGTGCTCCCGAGTTGGAGGAGGAGACCGCGCTGGGCAACGTCGCGCTCGACCTGCTCGGCGAGGCGCGCATGCTGCTCGCCCGCGCCGGGCGCGCCGACGGCACTGATCGCGGCGAGGATGCGTTCGCGTTCTTCCGCGACGAGAGTGCGTTCCGCAACGTACGTCTCGTCGAGCGGCACGACGACGACTTCGCCGAACTCGTCGGCCGCTTGCTCGTCTTCTCGACCTGGCGGCTTGCCCTCTTCGACGGTTTGCAGGCCTCCGCCGATCCGGTGCTGGCCGCCATCGCCGGCAAGGGCGTCAAGGAACTCACCTACCACCGCGACTACGCCGCCCAGTGGGTCGTGCGCCTCGGCGACGGCACCGAGGTGTCGCACGCAAAGATGCAGCACGGCCTGGACGTCGCGTGGCCGCTGGTGGACGAGCTGTTCACGCCGCACCCGATCGAGGCCGCCCTCCCGGGGGTGGCCGTCGACGTGACGACCCTGCGGGCCGAGGTCGACGTCGTGCTCGACACCGTGTTCGCCACCGCCGGCCTCGAACGGCCCGACGCGCAACCGCTGGCCAGTGTCGGCGGCCGCGCCGGTCGGGACGGTCTGCACACCGAGGCCATGGCATACGTGCTGGCCGAACTGCAGAGCGTCGCCCGCGCGCACCCGGACGCACAGTGGTGATCACGTGGTGACCGCGACCGAGAGCGCCTGGGACGTCGCCGCCCAGGTACCCGATCCGGAGTTGCCGATGGTGACGCTCGCCGATCTCGGCATCCTGCGCGACGTCGACACCGATGGCACCGCGGTGACGGTGACCATCACCCCGACGTACTCGGGCTGCCCCGCGATGCGCGAGATCAGCCACGACCTGCGCCACCGTCTCGAGCAGGCCGGGTACTTCGACGTCACGGTCCGCACCTCGCTGGCCCCGGCGTGGAGCAGCGACTGGATCACCGCTGCCGGGCGCAAGAAGCTCACCGCGGCCGGCATCGCGCCGCCGAATCCAGCCGCCGTTCGCGGGGCCGGGCCGATCCCGCTGACGCTGTCCGTCCGCCCGCGAACCGTGGCCTGCCCGCGCTGCGCGTCGACGAACACCGTCGAATCCTCGGCGTTCAGCGCCACTGCCTGCAAGGCGCTGTACCGCTGCCGGTCGTGCGACGAACCGTTCGAGTACTTCAAGGAGATTTGATGGCGCTCCGGCCCGAATTCCACCCGCTGACCGTGGCCGCAGTGGACGAGCTGACCGACGACTCAGCCGCCGTCACCTTCGCCGTACCCGAGGGTCTGGTGGATGTCTTCACCTTTGCGCCCGGCCAGTCGCTGACGCTGAAGGTCGGCGAGGAGCGTCGCTCGTACTCCATCTGCGCACCGGTCGGGCACGCGCCGCGCATCGGGGTCCGCGAGGTCGCCGGCGGCGCGGTCTCGGGCTGGCTGGTGCACACGGTGCGCGCCGGCGACACGATCGAGGTGCAGGCCCCCACCGGGTCGTTCACTCCTGACCTCACGGCCGGCGGTCATCACGTTCTCATTGCCGCCGGCTCGGGGATCACGCCGATGTTGTCCATCGCCGCCTCCGTGCTGAACGCGCATGCCGACGCGACGGTCACGCTGCTGTACGGCAACCGGCGCACCGACTCGGTGATGTTCGCCGACGACGTCGCCGACCTGAAGGACGCCCACCCCGCCCGCATGCGGCTCGTGCACGTGCTGTCGCGCGAACCGCAGGAGGTCGAGCTGTTCTCGGGCCGCCTGGACGCCGCCAAGCTGCGCGCACTCCTCCCGGCCACGCTCGACGTCGACGCCGTGGACCACTGGTGGCTGTGCGGACCGTTCGGCATGGTCACCGACGCCATCGACGTCCTCACCGAACTCGATGTTCCCGCGGAGCGCGTGCACCGCGAGCTGTTCTACGTTGGCGACGATCCGCCGGACGAGGCCCGGCACGAGGACGCGCCGGCCGGTCCGGGAGCCGAGGTCACCGTTGTGCTCGACGGCCGCAGCACGACCGTCACCGTCACCCCGGACACGCCTGTTCTCGACGGCGCGCAGAAGGTGCGTCCCGACCTGCCCTTTGCCTGCAAGGGCGGCGTGTGCGGAACGTGCCGGGCACTCGTCACTCATGGGGAGGTGCGGATGCGACGCAACTACGCGCTGGAACAGAACGAGATCGACGCGGGCTATGTGCTCACGTGCCAGGCCTTGCCCATCTCCGACACCGTCACCATCGACTACGACTCATGACGCCCGTCGAAGCCATGATGGCCGACGATCACGCCTCCCAGGCCATGGGCATCGAGCTGACCGGATACGGGGATGGGTGGGCCCGCACCCGGCTGACCGTCCGCGCCGACATGGTGAACGGGCACGACATCTGCCACGGCGGCGTGATCTTCTTCCTCGCCGACACGGCCTTCGCCTGCGCGTGCAACAGCTGGGGCCCCGTGACCGTCGCCGCCGAGTGCAGCATCGTGTTCATCACACCGGCCCGTCGTGGTGAGGTGCTCGAGGCCGAGGCCAGGCTGCGTACCGGTTACGGGCGAAGCGGTCTCTACGACGTCACCGTGCGCCGCGACGACGCGGTCATCGCGGAGTTCCGGGGCCGCAGCCACCAGCTCAGCGGGCAGTCATGACTGCCGTCCGGCGCGGCCGCCCGGGGTACGACCTGCCGGGGTTGCTGGCCAAGTCGGTGACGATCTTCAACGAGCGCGGGTTCGACGGCACGAGCATGGAGGACCTGTCGGCGGGACTCGGCATCAGCAAGGCCGCTATCTACCACCACGTCAAGGGCAAGGACGCGCTGCTCGGTCTCGCGCTGGACCACGCGCTGGTCGGGTTGGAGGCCGCGGCCGAGGAGGTTCGCGCCCTCGACGGCCCTGCGGTGGACCGGCTGGAGGTGCTCGTCCGACGCAGCGTCGAGGTGCTCGTGGATCGGTTGTCCTACGTCACGCTGCTGCTCCGTGTCCGCGGGAACAGCACCGTCGAGCGGCGCGCATTGGCGAGGCGGCGGCACCTCGATCAGTTGGTCGCCGATCTGGTGAAGGAAGCGGTCACCGAGGGCGACCTGCACCCCGACATCGACCCGTCTGTGACGGCCAGGCTGCTGTTCGGGATGGTCAATTCGCTCACCGAGTGGCTCAAGCCCACCCACCAACACAACGTCGATGAGTTGGTGCATGTCGTGTCCACCATGGCCTTCGACGGGCTGCGCAGAACCGGGAGCACACGATGACCCTCACCCAGCAAGCGCCCGACCAGCTGGAGCCGATCGAGCGCGCGTCCATCGACGAGCTGCGCGCGCTGCAGCTCGAGCGTCTGCAGTGGTCCCTGCGGCACGCCTACGACAACGTCGATCACTACCGCCGCGCCTTCGACGCCGCCGGTGTGCACCCCGACGACTGCACGGACCTCGGCGACCTGGCGAACTTCCCCTTCACCGCCAAGGCCGACCTGCGCGACAACTACCCGTTCGGCATGTTCGCCGTCCCGCGCGAACAGGTGTCGCGGGTACACGCATCCTCCGGGACCACCGGCCGCGCCACCGTTGTCGGCTACACGCGCGAGGACATCGACACCTGGGCCACGGTGATGGCCCGCTCGATCCGCGCCGCGGGCGGCCGGCCCGGGCACATCCTGCACAACGCCTACGGCTACGGCCTGTTCACCGGCGGCATGGGTGCGCACTACGGCGCGGAGAAGCTCGGCTGCACCGTCGTCCCGGTCTCCGGCGGCATGACCGAGCGGCAGGTCACGCTGATCCAGGACTTCCGGCCGGACATCATCATGGTCACGCCGTCCTACATGCTGGCGATCGTCGACGAGATGGAACGGCAGGGAGTCGACCCTGCGACGACGTCACTGCGTTACGGCATCTTCGGGGCCGAACCGTGGACGAACGAGATGCGGGCCGAGATGGAGACTCGCGTCGGCATCGACGCCACCGACATCTACGGGTTGTCCGAGGTCATTGGCCCCGGCGTCGCCCAGGAGTGCGTCGAGACCAAGGACGGCCTGCACGTCTGGGAGGACCACTTCTACCCGGAGGTCATCGACCCGGTCACCGGTGAGGTGCTGCCGGACGGCGACGAGGGCGAACTCGTCTTCACGTCGCTGACGAAGCAGGCCATGCCGGTGATCCGCTACCGGACGCGTGACCTGACCCGGCTGCTCCCGGGTACGGCACGCACGATGCGCCGGATGGAGAAGATCACCGGTCGCACCGACGACATGATCATCCTGCGCGGCGTCAACCTCTTCCCCACGCAGATCGAGGAGCTGATCCTGCGCACGCCGGCGCTCTCGCCGCACTTCCAGCTGCGGCTCACCAAGCCTGATCGCATGGACAAGATGGAGGTGCTCGTCGAGCGTCGCACCGACGCGACCGAGGCCGACGGCGACGAGGGCGGACGTCAGTTGCAGACGTTCGTCAAGAACATCATCGGCGTGAGCGTGCAGGTGCAGGTCCAGGCGCCGGACACCATCGAGCGATCGATGGGCAAGATGCGCCGCATCATCGACGACCGCCCGCGCTGACGAAACGGAGGTCAAGCAGCTGCAAAATTCCGCAGTGGCCTGATTACCCTACGTGACCTATTGTCTACCCGTGACCGCGACGGATGTGACCAGGACGCACGCCCCGAGTCGAGCGATGCACGGCCACGCCATGGCCGTCGGTCACGCCGAGGGCGACTTCGCGCGCGCCGCTCTGGCCGCGTTCGCCGGGGCCGAGGACTCGGAGGCCCTGATGTTGGTCGCTGACCTCTCGCGGCTCGATTTCGACCCGGAAGAGGTCCTCGTCGCCGGTTCCGGCCGTCGGCTGGACGTCGTCGATGTTGCGGGGGCCTATGACGCCTTCCAGAACGAGGACGCCGACAAGCTCCTGCACGACTGGGACGCGGTTCTCGACGAGATATTAGCCGCCGGCCACACCGGGTTACGCGTATTCGCCGACAACACCGCGATGCTGGCCGGATCGTCGCAGACCACCGAGCGCTGGCTGCGGTGGGAACAGCAGACCGACGCCTGGCAGGCGCGCCGGCCGATCAGTGGTACCTGTTTCATCGACGCGCAGCTGGTGAGTGACGAGCTGGTGTCCTGCGCCGCACGGGTGCACCCAGCTGTGTCCGGATCGAATACCCCGCGGTGGAGTCTTCATCACGGCTACGTGGCCGGGCGTATCCGCCTGGTGCTGTCGGGCGATGTGGAGGTCTGGGACGCCCCCGCTCTCGACGCGGTGCTCACCAGGGAGGCCGACATCCGCAGCTGCGCTCCGGACGACGGACAGCCGTGTGAGATCGACGTCAGCAACGTCCGGTACCTGCATCACACGCCGTTGCGGTCCCTCGCCGCACTCGACCCCCGCGGCGTCCGGTTGGTCGGCGCGCCCACGATCGTGCGTCGGCTGATGGCGGCCCTGCCCACGGTGTCCGGCATCGAGCTGACCTGACGGTGCCGCGCGGCGCACTAGGCACAGTGAGTCATAGGCCGGCTGGAACATCCGCGAGCCGTTGAGTCACGCAGTGCGAATGATCTCCTCGGCGATGTCGCGGATCATCCGCTGACTGCTCAGGCTCATCTGCTGCAGGGCGCCACGGGCCTGAGCCTCCGAGTAGCGGTTGCGTGCCATCAGCATGCCGACCGCGATGTCGATGCGCCGGGTCGTGTCGTTGGCAGCCTCGAGCTCACCCAGCCGCGCGCGGGCCTCGGTGAGTTCAGACCAGAGCACAGCGCGCGACGGCGACTCCTCGGCTGCCTCGGACATGACGGTGCGCGCTTCTTTCCTGTGGGCGTGCGACTGAGCCTAAGTGAGCGTAGAGGACGGCGTCGCGCTATCTGGAGGCGAAGGACACCGCGGTCCAGAGCACCGCGACCAGCCCAATGACGATGCCGAACAGGGCGGTCGGCATCCCGACCTCGGTCTTCTCTGCGCGCAGGACGCCGGCTACGCCTCCGACAACCGCGATCAGGCCGAGAACGACGCCTGCGCGAGTGAACGAGCCCACGATCAAGGCAAGGAGAGCCAGGACGACGGAGACCAGGGCGTCCACGTTCCTAGGCCGGCGTTCCTGCTCGGGATCAGTCACGTGTCCATCGTGCCTGCCGAGGCACCGGCGGCGCGGGTGGGGGCAGGATGGCGGCATGCGCGACGTCACCATTCGAGACGAGTCGATCCGGCTCGGGCAACTGCTCAAGCTCGCCGACCTGGTCGACGCGGGCGGCGACGCCAAGGCGTTGCTCGCCGACGGCGCGGTCACCGTGAAAGGCGAGCCCGAGACGCGTCGGGGCCGGCAGTTGCGCCGCGGCGACGTCGTCGAGTCCCGTGGCGAGCACGTCCGCATCACCTGACAGGGCCCGCCCCCGCGTCCGCGCCCCGATGATCAACTGCGGATCCGCGTCGCTCATCGACGCAAATCCGCGGTTGATCACCAGGGAAGGGGCCGGTCAGGCGTCGTCGAGCGCCTTGGTGACGCGCTGGTGCGCCTCCCAGATCTCGTCCGGCAGGTTCGGGAACTGGCGCAGGTGCGCCTCCCGGAAGGTCATCTCCTGTCGCCAGCGCTCGACGTCGATGGTGAGGATGGTGGCGAGGTCCTCGGGCGTGATGTCGACGCCGCCGAGCTCGAGCTCCTCCTCGGTCGGGATGATGCCGACCGCGGTCTGCCGCCCGGTGACCTCACCGTTCTTCAGCGCGCAGAGCCACAGCAGCGGACGCAGGTTGTCGCGGTAGCCGGGCCAGAGGAAGTGCTTGTCCTCGGGGCTGCGCTGGAACCAGTTGACGTGCGCGAAGATCGGCGTCTCGCGGGCCGCGCCGATGATCTTCAGCCAGTGCGCCGCGTACGGACCCTCGGGGTAGCTCATGAACGGACGCATGGACATCGGGTCGTAGCGCAGCTGACCGTCGACGCCCTCGGCCGCGAACGTGGCCTCGGCGCCCAGCGTCAAGCCGTCGTAGACGCCCTCGGCGATGTCGGTGAACGCGCGCACCAGCGGCTCGCGGTCGCTGGTGCGGCCGCCGAAGATGATGGCGTCGATCGGGACGCCCTTCGGGTTCTCGTAATCGTCGGCAATGTTCGGGACGTTGGCCAGCGTCGTGGTGAACCGGCTGTTCGGATGCGCCCACGGCTCGCCCGCTGCGTCGTCGCTGCGCTCGGTGATGAGCTCGCCCTTCCAGTCGCGCCACCCGTCCAGCTCGGTGGGCGCGGCCGGCGTCTTGCCCTCCCACCACACCTCGTGGGTCTTCTCGTTGTAGGCGACGTTGGTGAAGATCGCGCCCGTGCCCGGAAGGACGGAGTCGACGGCCGTCGGATTCGTCTTCTCGTTCGTGTCCTTGGCGACGCCAAACACCCCGTTCTCGGGGTTGATGCCGTAGATCTTGCCGTCCTCGGGATCGACCCGCAGCCAGGCGATGTCGTCGCCGTAGAACTCGACGTGGTAGCGCTCGCCCATGCCCTCGGGCGGCAGCATCATGGCCAGGTTCGTCTTGCCGGACGCGCTCGGGAAGCCGCCGCAGATGTGGTACTTCTTGCCGGTCTGCTTGTCGGTGATGCCCAGCAGCATGAACTGCTCGGCCAGGAACTCGCCGGACTTCCAGCCGTCGTAGGCCGCCTGCCGCAGGCCGTGCGCGATCTTGCCCAGCAGTGCATTGCCGCCGTAGGACGAGCCGAAGTGCAGGATCGTCCGCTCGTCGGCGACGGTGACGAAGTACCGCTTGTCATCGGGCGTGCCCTGGCCGAGGTTCTCGAGGTCACCGGTGACGTGCACGCCGCGGACGAAGGAGCTCGGGTCGGCAAGCGACTCGACGTGCGCGACGCCGACGCGGGCCATGCGGATCATCTGCAGCACGACGCTGCGGGTGTCGGTCAGTTCGACGCCGGCGGCCCAGGCCTCGAGCGGTGAGCCGGGCGGAGCCATCAGGTAGGGCACCACGTACATCGTCTTGCCCTGCGACTGGCCCTTCATCAGGCCTTCGAGCAGCGGCTTCATCTCCGACGACGGGCGCCAGTTGTCGTAGACGCCCTTGTCGGCCGGGTCGGCGGTGGCAACGATCGTGCGCTCCTCGGAACGCGCGGTGTCCTTCGGGTGGCTGCGGGAGTAGTACAGCCCGTCGCCGGCCGGCAGGATCTCGCCGGCAGCGAGGGCCTCGTCGATGAGCCGGGCGTCGTCGGACGCGCTGACGACCTCGATCCGGTCGGGCTGGGTCACCCCCGCCCAGTACGTCACGTACTCACGCACGTGGGGGTTGTTCAGACCGGCCCGATCAAGTTCGGATTCGACGTCGACCACTGTGTGTTCGCTCCCATCGCAGGCATGCGCGCTCGGCCAGCCGAGCTGCTGTTACCACACCGTAACGACGGGAGTGCGTCGAAGCGCGCTCGACCACCGCAGGCCGGTCGTACATCACGTTGCGTGCTGTCCGGGTATCGAGCGGCTGAATGTCCGTCGAAAACGTTCTCGGCGAGTGGGGCCGGGCGAGTCAGGCCGGCCGCGGGTGCTGGCCGCGGGACCGGACGTAGACGCGGGCCTCACGGCGAGCTGCCGATCGAGCGCGGGCGAAGTACGCCGCGGGGTCGGTGATCATGGCTTCGACCTGCGGATCGGCCGACGGCTTCACCCGCTGAACCGGTTGCTGCTTCGCCATGAAGACCTCCCTGGAGTCGACAGATCGAGGGTACCCGCCAAGGGTGCGATGCGTACCAGACCGACCGTAGGGCAGAGGTCCGACATCGACGTTTCCCCTACGCCCCAGCCGAGATCTGGCTGATGGCCAAGATGCGGGCGAGCACGAGGACGATCGGCTTGTCGCGCTCCGGGTCGAGATCACCGGGACGCAGCGAGTCGACGGTCAGCATCCCGGTGGCGTGATCGACGCCGCGGACGGGCACGGACAGGAAGGTCCGGTAGACGTGGTCGTGAGCGTCCCAACCCGGCGGCGGGTCGGACTCGATGTCGCGGCAGAACAGGTAGCTGTCGTCCATCACCATGGCAATGGCCGCGTCCCCGGACTCGGTCCCCGCGACGAACGGTGATCGCGGCTCGTCCGCGCGGCCGGCCTGCTGGCCCGTCCACCGCAGCCGGCGTGGCCCGTCACCGTCTGGGTCGGTGTCCACATCGAGGACGAAGAAGCACGCACGGACGCCGTGGTCAGGACCGATCGAGGCCGCGGCCGCGTAGACGACCGAGGTGACGATCTGGGCGCGGATCGCCTCGCGCTGGACCTCGTCACCGGCCTCGAACAGTTCTGTGACGAGCCGCAGGATCGGCGTGAAGGCATCGGAGATCGCATAATTCGCGGAGGTCCGGATGTCCTCGGCGATCTGCTCGGCCGCGCGGGTGGCCCGCCGTTGGGCAGCCCGGGCGCGGGACGCGGCCAGCACTCGCAGCGACGTCAACGCGACGGCCACCGCGAGCCACGAGTACCGGGCGGCGCCGTGGGTGATTCCGACGAGCGCGCCTGCGACGACCAGAGCGATGGTTGCGGCCGCGTCCAGCGCGTCCCATCGGCGGGTCGTAGGCAGGTCGTACACATCCGACAGTGTCGCGGGCGGCACCGACGATTTCGCGCTACTCGGTGATGCCCTGCTCGATGGCCCAGCGGGTGAGCTCGACGCGGTTGTGCAGCTGCAGCTTCTGCAGGGTGTTCTGGATGTGATTCTGGACAGTACGGAACGAGACGGTCAGCCTGGCGGCGATCTGCTTGGCCGTCAGGCCGGTGGACACCAGTCGCAGGATCTCGGTCTCCCGCTCGGTGAGGACGGCGGCCGGGGACGGCTCGTCGCGGCGGATGCGGCGGTACTCGCCGAGCACCAGCGCGGCCAGGCCGGGGGAGAAGGTCGCCTCGCCGGCCGCGGTGCGCTCGACGGCCGCCAGCAGGTCCGTCCGGCTCGCCGACTTCACCAGATAGCCGCGGGCGCCGACCTTCACCGCGGCCAACACGGCCTCGTCCTCGCCCGAGGAGGAGAACATGAGGATGCGGACTGCCGGGTCGGCGGCGACGAGCGCGGCCGCGGCCTCGACACCGGAGATGCCCGGCAGCTGCAGGTCCATCAGCACGACGTCCGGACGGGTGGCCGGCGCGATGCGCACCGCGCTCTCGCCGTCGGCGCAGGCGGCGACGACCTCGTACCCGGCGTCGACGAGGTCGCGCTCAAGAGCATCCCGCCAGATCGGATGGTCGTCGACGATGAGGACGCGGGTCATAAGCGTGGAACCGGAATGGTCATGTCGATCTCCGTTCCTTCGCCGGGCGTCGAGACGATCGTGCACGTGCCACCCAGGTCCTCGATGCGCCCGCGGATGGAGTGGGTCACGCCGACCCGACCTTGCGCCCGGGCGTCGGCCAACCGACCGGTGGGCATCCCGGCACCGTCGTCGCGGACCGTCACCCGCACGGCATCGTCCACGTCCTCGAGCAGCACCCAGGCGTGCGCGTCTGGACCTGCGTGCTGGTCGACGTTGTGCAGGGCGGCGCGGACGGCGTCGGCCACCATCGTCGCCGCGGCCGGCGTCAGGTCGACCGACCCAGCCGGCGTCGAGACCGTCACCCGGGTCGAGCGCAGCGCGCGCAGCGCGGCGCCGAGTTCGACGCCATCGGGCTCAGGCGAGCGCGAGGTGATCAACCCGCGCAGCGCAGCCTCCTGCTCGGCGGCCGCTGCGGCGATCGCCGGCCACGGTCCGTCGGCGTCCTGGCCGGTGCGGTGCACGAGCCCCAGCACCTGCAGCACCCCGTCGTGGATCTGACGGGTCAGCCGTTCGCGCTCCGCCACCGCGGCCTGAGCTGCTGACGCGGCGCGCAGTTCGTCCTCGGCCCGCACTGCCAGCCGGGTCACTACGCCGACGACAGCGCCGGCCAGCAGGAGCAGCACCCCGCTGTAGAGCGTGCGACCGCCGCCGTTGTCGGCCACGACGACGGCGGTCAGGTACTGCACGACCGCAGCAGCGACGCCGCCGAGCGGCCCGGCTACGAAGGCCGCCTCCAATGTGGGGCCGGCTGCCCAGATGCTGGTCAGGGTGATCATGCCGCCGTGCTGCTGGGCGGCGGTCTGCACCGGGATGCTGAGCAGGGTCAGGCCGGCGGTGGCCAGCGCGTCGAGCGCAACGATCGTCGGCCGGTGGGCGCGCCCAGTGACTGCAGCCGCGCCCATCATGAGCGTCACGACAACCATGGCCGCGCCGGTGATCAGCGCCAGGCCCGGCCGCTCGTAGATCGAGTGCCAGCGCACGATCAGCACCAGGTCGATGAGCAGCGCGGCGACCCGGAACACGGTCACGGCTCGCCACAGCGACAGCCGGATGCCGGTCACGGGCATCCGCACATCGGCCGGCACACTGCGCACGGTACGACGAAGCCCCGGCCTACGGAGCGACGCTTGCGAAGCGACAGGCAGGTACGGGAGCTCTGCCGCCGAACGAAGTGCGGCGCTGCAAGACCGGGGCGGTCGTCGGGTGGTGATCAAGCGCTGACGGGGTTGTGGTTCGGGTAGGCGGGATACGGCGCGTTCTGCTGATCGGCGCCCGCGGGCGGCGCCGGCACCCGGTAGGGGTCGTACTCGGCGAGCATCCTCTCGATGCGGGCCCGGTCGATCCGGCTGACGACCGTCTCGGTCTCCTGCTGGTCGCGCACGCACTTGGCGAGGCTGAAGGTGGAGGAGACCAGGAAGACGGTGCCGAGCGCCAGGAAGGCGCGGATCCAGGGTGAGACCGGGAGGTAGACCTCGCCGATGATCACGACGCCCAGGGCGATCGAGAAGGCGATGATCGACTGGAGGTAGAAGGCGGAGGTGGTGCTGGGTCTGGGTGAGCCTGCGGGTGAGTTCGTCATGGGAACGACCCTGCCGGGACGGCCGGTCCGCGGCCTGAGTACCGGTACTCAGCGCGCGAAATACTTCTTGCCGTCGGCGGCCATCCGGCCGAAGGCGAAGCCGTTCACCGGGCTGAGGACCCGCACCGGGAGCCGGAACTTGGCCTTGGCCTCCACCGCGACGGTCCAGGTGAACAGGGTGCCGTCGCCGTCGGGTTCGAGGACGTAGTCCTCCGCGAAGCGTCGGAACATCGGGAAGCTCGCCTCGTAACCGGCGAAGGAGTACCCGCGGCCCTCGTCCCAGCGGAAGAACCGCTCGCGGACCCGGGCCAGCCCGCCGGCCAGCACCACCTCGCGTTCGGTGCCGACGGCGAATGGGCGCGGCGTCAGCCACTTGACGTCCTTGACCGCTGCTCCCCATGCCGCCAACGACTCGTCGGAGGCCAGCGACTCCCACACCGTCGCGGGCGGCGCGTCGTAGTGCAGTTGGTACCGGTACACGTGCGGCGCTCCCGTGAAGATGTCGGCGCCGGCTTCGTCCAGCGGGTACCAGTGCGTCATGCCGCGATCTTGTCAGAGCGGGTGGTAACTCGTAACGCGGGTGACACGAACCGGTGTCAGGGTGTCCGCCATGACCGCGACCGCCTCTCCCGACATCAACGCGGAGCTGATCGGCTATGGCTCCAAACTTGTGGCCGTCGAGCCCGGCGGTGCCGAATTCATTCCCCTCGATGCGCGGCACGGCTCGCCGCTGCAGCTGTTGTGGACCTGGACCTCGCCGAACATGGAGTTCGCGACGGTTGGCGTCGGCATCCTCGGACCGCTGGCCTTCGGGATGTCGTTCTGGGACACGTTCCTGGCCATCGTGCTGGGCACCGCCGTCGGCGCCGGCACGCAGGGCCTGCTGTCGATGTGGGGGCCGCGGGCGGGACTGCCCCAGATGGTGATCAGCCGCTCGGCGTTCGGCTTCCTGGGCAACATCCTGCCGGCCGGGTTGAACGCGTTGATCGCGGGCATCGGCTGGTTCGCGGTCAACAGCATCAGCGGCGCGCTGGCCATGCACACCCTCGTCGACGGGATCCCGAAGGGCCTGTGTCTGCTGATCGTGGTGGTCACCGAGCTGGTGCTGGCCTTCTGCGGGCACAACCTCGTGCAGGCGGCCGAACGTTTCGCGTTCCCGGTGCTGTTCGCGATCTTCGTGATCGCCAGCGTCTGGGTGCTGACCAAGGCGCACCCCGGTGCGGCGAGCCAGCCCATCCCCGGCGCGTTCCTGATCATGGTCGGTGCGACTTTCGGGTACGCCGCCGGCTGGAATCCCTACGCGGCGGACTACACCCGCTACCTCGCCCCGGACACCCGGCCGGTATCGGTTGGCTTCTGGGCTGGGCTCGGCGTGTTCTGGTCCTGCACCCTGCTCGAGACCGCAGGCGCAGCGGTCGTCACCGCAGGCCAGAAGGCCGTCGACCCGTCGTCCTTCACCAACCTCGTCCCGACCTGGCTGGGCAAGCTGACGCTGATCGCGATCGTCATCGGCGCGATCTGCGCCAACGCGATCAACATGTACTCGGGCTCGCTGTCGTTCATGGCCATGGGTGTGCGACTGCCCACCCGCGCCGCTCGGGCTGCCGTTGCGGTCGGGCTCGGCGTGGTCGGCACCCTGCTGGCCTTCAAGTACCTGAACAACACCGGCGCGTACGAGAACTTCCTGCTCGTCATTGCCTACTGGGTCGGCCCGTGGCTCGGCGTCGTGTTCGTCGACCGGCTCCTGCGCCGCGGCACGGACAGCTCGCGTCTGTACGGCGACACGCGGCACGTCAACCTCGCCGGGCCGATCGCCATGCTGGTAGCCGGAGTGCTGTCCATCTGGTTGTTCTCCGACCAGACCAAGTACGTCGCCCCGATCCCCAAGGCGCACCCGAGCATCGGCGACCTCACCTTCGAGGTCGGGTTCGTGGTCGCCGCCGCGCTGTACCTCGTGCTGCACCGGGTCCTGCGTAGTACCTCGTCCGCGCCGGTGCCGGAGCGGACGAACGCGTTCACGAAGGCGTGAGTAGTTACGAGGACTGGTTGACGATCGCGGTCGAGGAGGCCGAGGCCGGGCTGGCCGAAGGCGGCATCCCGATCGGCGCGGCGCTCATGTCTGCCGACGGGCAGGTACTGGGCCGCGGGCACAACCGGCGCGTCCAGGACGGTGACCCCTCGACGCACGGCGAGACCGCGGCGTTTCGCGACGCCGGCCGGCAGGCGAGCTACCGCGGCACCACGATGGTGACAACGCTCTCGCCGTGCTGGTACTGCAGCGGGTTGGTGCGTCAGTTCGGCATATCGCGCGTCGTCATCGGCGAGGCGCGCACCTTCGTCGGCGGCCACGACTGGCTTGCGGAGAACGGCGTGGAGATCGTGCTGCTCGACGACGAGCGGTGCGTGCAGCTGATGAGCGACTTCATCGCTGACCGTCCCCAACTCTGGAACGAGGACATCGGAGTCTGAGCATGGGCATCCTCCCCATCATCGATTTGCAACCCTGGTTCTACGGCGAGGCCGACGACCGTGCGGCCGTCGCAGCGCAGGTTGACGCCGCCCTGCAGGACTTCGGGTTCCTGCTCGTGACCGGGCACGGTGTACCCGACTCACAGGCCACCGATGTGCGCACCGCAGCCCGCACCTTCTTCACCCTGCCGCCCGAACTCAAGGCCCGCTACGCGGTGACGGTGCAGGGCCGGGGCTGGCTGCCGCCGGGCGTCGAGGCCAACGGCTACAGCGAGGGCACGGCGACCCCGCCCGACCTCAAGGAGTCCTACTCGGTGGGCGCCGACCGGCCTACCGGCGACGCCGAGATCGACGGCTACTGGTTCCAACCGAACGTCTACCCCAGCGAGGTGCCGGCGCTGCAGGACCACCTCGTCCCCTACCTCGGTGCGATGCGCTCGCTGGCCGACGACCTGCTGCGGCTGTGCGCCGCGGCCCTCGGCGTGTCCGACGACTTCTTCACCCGGCACACCGGGCACGCGACCCACACGCTGAACGTCAACTGGTACCCGCCGGCGGACGTCACCGGCGCACCGGCCGACAACCAGTTCCGCATCGGCCCGCACACCGACTTCGGCACCGTGACGATCCTCGACCGCGAGCCGGGCCGCGGCGGCCTGCAGGTGTGGACCGAGGATGTCGGCTGGGTCGACGCCCCGTACGTGCCCGGCGCGCTGACCATCAACACCGGCGACCTGCTGGCCCGCTGGACCGGCCACCGGTGGAAGTCCAATCGGCACCGGGTGCTGCCGCCGCAGGCCGAGGCGCCGGACGAGGACCTCGTCAGCCTCGTTTACTTCTACGAGTGCGACCACGACACGGTGGTCGCGCCGTTGCCGCCGCCCATTGGCCGCGGCCACGATCACCCGCCGGTACTGGCGCGCGACTTCCTGCGCGAGCGGCTCGATGCGATCACGATGACGTGAGCCCGCAGGCTGCTACTGGTGACGCCAAGGTGGCTGAGGCGGCGCTCATCAACGCCAGGGGATGCGCGGCCGGGTGTTGACCAGGGGTTGCGAACAACGCCAACCAGCTAACGGCATAGCTGCATAGCTGGGCGAGGTTTACGCCGCACTGCCGGCATTGATGACCGCGGTGAAATGGTAACGGCACGTGCCGACGACGCGATCGCCGAGGCCTCGGCCGCCGTGACGGGCGGCGGGCGGTGATCTCGAAGTCGCTGCGCGGCGACCGGATGGGCGGCTTGGTCCGTTATCTTGTTCGGGCCGGGACGCGCCGAGGAGCGAACGAACCAGCGCATTTGGCCGCGTCCGACCCGACCTGGCTGGGCACGGCACAGCCCGACGGCGCGACCCTAGCTCAGCTGATCTCAGAGCTGGACGAGCCGGTCACCGTGCACGGCGACAAGACCAGGGCCGGCTACGTCTACCACCTGGTCGTGTCCGTGCCGACCGGCGACGGCCAGCTCAGTGACGACCGCTGGCAGCAGACCGCGCAGCGGTTCGCCGACAAGCCCGGTTTCGACGAGCAGGTCCAGTGGATCGCCATCAATCACGGCACATCGGCCAACGGCAACGACCACATCCACTTCGTAGCGAACCTGATCCGGGCCGACGACGGCCGGTTGCACAAGCTGGCGTTCGACCGGATGCTTCAGCGCGAGGCGTGCATCGAACTCGAGGAAGAGTTCGGGCTGACCGCGGCATCACCGGCCGGCATGGGCGATGGCCGTAGCCTCTCCCGCCGCGAAGTTGAGCAGCTGCGCTCCGGCGAGGTCGCCAACGTCAGCGGCCTGGGTCAGCACCGGGGGTGGCCACCATCGTTCGGGCCGTCGCCGCGGGCGCACGCTCCGAGGGCGGGTGCTTCGCCCGGGGCCGTGCCGGCGCCGCCCGGCGCGTAGATCAGAGCCACCGACCGATCGCCCAGCAGTGACGCGGTCAGCGCGGTAGCCCATCGGCACCCACCTGGCGTACGCCTCGGGCGTGCCGGAGATCTGCACCTTCTGGAACGCCTCACGGCGGGCAGCTTCTGCCAGTTGCCGACTCGCAGCAGATGGTCGAAGAACGCGCCGACGGCGTAGGCGGGATCTTCGATCCGCGCGACCGTGCCCCAGCCTTGCGAGGGACTAGATGTCCGGTCAGCGGCCGGACCCGGGGTTTGAAGGCGACCAGGCTAGGCGATCGCCGCGACCCCGCCGCCCCAGTATCCGGCTGGCGCTGGAGTCGAGGGCAGCGTGCTGGCCGTGTTTTATTTGCCGTGTTCGCTGGGTTTGCAGTTCAACAGCGGACCCGATTTTGCGTCCATCAGGACGGCGAGCATCGGGTCGCAGTGCTGCCAGAACCAGCGCGAGGGAGCCTCACCGTCGGCTTCGCGGCAGACCTCCCACGCCCGCCACAAAGCCTCGAGACGGGCGATCGCCTCAGCGTGACGCCACCACTCCGGGGACCAGGTCAGCGTGGCCGCGCCGGCCGCGTCGAGGCGACGCTTGATGGTCGGGGCGAGCAGGTTGAGCACCCAATCCTCGACGCAGCTGTACACGAGCTCCGGCAGTTCGGTGCTCATCGCTCGACTCCGTTCGTGTTGACCAGCTCCAGGCCGCGGCTGCCGGTGTCGGCCGCGGTCGCGGCGAGGTCCGGTGTCTCGCGGGACTTGGCCAGCACCTGGTTGGGCGGCGTCGATACGCCTCGGCCGCCGAGCGCTGCGGCGGCGGCACCGTCGGCGTAGGCGCTCCACGGCGTGCTGCCTGCGGCGGCGGCCGGAGCAGCGTCACGGGCGGTCGTCTCGGTGTGCACGGCCTCGTGCGCTGCCTCGTTGGCGACGTCGGCCGCGCCGGCCAGGACCGCGCCGGCGGCCACCTCGACGGCGGCGACCTCGCCGGCCATCTCGACCGGTTCGGCCGCGGCCACCGCAGGCGGCGGTGCCTGCTCCTGCTCGGCGGCCGCGACGGCGGCCGGTGCGTCGGCGCGGACCTGGTCGACGTCGACGCCTTCCTTCTTGAAGATCGTCTCCCACTGGTCGGCGTGCCGGGCGGCGACCGGATCGTGCTCTCGGTGCACGTCGGCCGAGGACCACGCCGCGGCCGCGGACAGCGGGTTGTCGTGCAGCCACTGCGCGGTGGGCCGGATGCTCCACTGCCGGTGCTGGACGGTCTGCGTGGCGCGTTGCCGCCGCTCGGCCTGACTCTCGGCGGCCAGCTCGGCCCGCCGGGTGACTTACTCGGCCTGACGGGCCTGCTGATCGGCGCGCTGGGCGGTGCCGCGGGCCCGCTGGGCTGACACCTGCGCCGCGGCCTGCGCGGCCGCCAGCGCGGCCGAGAGCAGCGCGGACAGCTGCCGGGTGGCGTGGGTGTGCTGGTCGAGCTCGACTTCGTGACCGTTCACAGCAGGACTCTTGCATTGGACAGGGACGAGGACAGATCGCGGTTGTGCAGCAGCGCTTCGGCGCGGTCGGTTTCGCGGGTTTCCGCGATCGCCTGGTCGGTCTCGACCACCCGCCGGGCGTGGCCGTCGTTGGACTCCCACTTGGCTAGCGACGCGCGGATCGCCTCGGCGTGCGGGCCGTTCATCCAGGGCACCCGGCCGGGCGAGCGCGGGCCGGTTGCCGGAGGAGAACAGCAGCGCCGGCCGCGGGGCAGCGCGGCGAGCTCGGCGATCGACATGATCGGCACGCGGCGGATCTGCTCGGCGGTCGAGGTCGAGGTCGAGGTCGACGAGCCGGTGCCGGCGCGGCTGCTGCTGCGCACCCAGTACCGCTCGTCGCGCTCGCCGAGCAGGTCGCACATCGACTTGAGGAACTCGGTCAGGGCGACACCGCCGAGGTAGACCTTGATGTTCGCGGCCGACCACAGCTTGCGCATGCCGCGTTCGCCCCACACCTCGACGCCTTGCTACCAGGACTGGGCCCGGTCTCCGCGACCGCTCGGGCTTGGCAGCGTCGACTTGAGCTGCTGCGCGGCGGCGGTGACCCCGCGGGCCGTGAGAATGGCGATCGCCTCGGTGTCGTGTGGGTTATGCGCGCGCCGGCACCTCGCCGACCACCTCGTCGTCGACGAAGCGGTTCGCGGTGGCCCGCCAACCTGCGACGAGGGTGACGAGTGCGGCGGCGAACAGCACGGCCAGCGGCAGGCCCCACGTACCGGTGACGCCGAAGAGCGCCCCGAACAGGAAGGGCCCGGTGCCCGCGATCAGGTAGCCGACCACCTGCACGAAGGCTGACAACGCGGCCGTGCCGTCGGCTGAACGGCTGCGTTGGCCGATGAGCGTCAGCGCGATCGGGAACGTGCCACTGCCGATGCCGGCCAGGATCATGCTGGGCCACGCGGCCGCGTGCGGTGCGACCGCGAGGCCGGTGTAGGCCAGCAGCGTGGCTGCGCAGCAGCCGACAATCGCGAGCCGTTGCCGGGCTCGCGGCACGCGGGGCGTCACGACCGACACCGGAATGCCGATCGCGGAGAAGACGGCAACCATCAGCCCGGCCGTGCCGGCGGAGATGTCGTGCGCGCCGAGGAAGCGGGCGAACCAGCCGAAGGAGATGTAGGCCTGCATCGACTGCGCGGCGAAGAACACGGTCAGCGCCCACGCGGTGCGGCTGCGCGCCAGGCTCGACATGGTCATCGACACCGCGCTGGTGCCGGCATCGGTCGTCGGGTGGTCGGCGCGCAGGCTGGTGAGCCACGGCAGCACGGCCAGTGCCGGCAGTACCGCCCACGTGCCGAGCCCGAGCCGCCAGCTGCCGGCGAGGTCGCCCAGCGGGACGGTGAATCCGGCGCCGGCCGTCGCGCCGACAGCCAACGCAGTCGTGTACAGCGCGGTCATCGGCCCGATTCGGTTCGGGAAGTGTCGCTTGACCAGGCTCGGCATCAGGACGTTGCTGATCGCCGCGCCGCACAGCGCGAGCACGGTCAGCACGCTGAACACGGCCGCGGAATCGGCCAGCGGGCGCAGCACCAACCCGACGGCACTGAGCGCCAAAGCGCCGGTGAGCACCCGGTGCGGACCGAACCGCCGAGCGATCTTCGGCGTCGCGGCACCCATCGCCGCAAACGACAACACCGGCAGCGTGGTGATGACCCCGGCGACCCCGCCGGACACGTGTAGGTCACGCTGCAGGTCGTGCAGCACCGGGCCGATGCTCGTAGCACCGACGCGCATGGTCAGTCCGGTGAGCCCCAGGGCACAGACCAGCAGGGTTTGCGACGGTACCGGCCGAACTCTTGTCGGGGTGCCCACGAGCTCCGAGTGTGCCGGTGGGTCGTCAGGCGCTCGTCACTCGGGGGTGGTGAGGGCCGACACCCGCAGCGTGCAGGCGCGCAGCTGGCCTGGACGGGTGATGGTCATCGAGCTCCCGGGGGCGACCACCCGGATCTGGTCCGACAGCGGCGCCTCGCAGGACGAGAAGTCCCGGAGCTTGCTCTCGGCCGTGGCCCCGGGCTCGAGGGTGAAGCGTGAGGTCCCGGTGCCGGCGGCCGTCGACGGGCGGCCCACCTGGGTGCCGCTGCGTAACAGGGTGACGGTGGGGTACCCGTTCAGCACGCACCGCGCCGTGCCGGTGTTGACGAACTGCAGCGCCGCGAACTCGTAACCGGGGGCGGCCGAGCCGCGGATGACCCGGATCTGCAGGCTGCGGCAGGTGGAGCGCGGCATCGCCGTCGCCGCGGCAGCCGTGCTCGCCGCAGCCGTCGCCGACGCGGAGGCCGTGGCACTCGACGCCGCAGCGGTTCTGCTGGCCGCGGGGGGCGGCGTCGACGTCGCTGTCCTGGCGGCCGGTGGGCCCGCGACGGTCGACCCGCCCGATCGTCCTGGAGCGGGCCCGGCCGACGAGCACCCCGCAGCCAATGCCAGCAGCGCGCCCAGCGCGACGAGGGTCCGAGCCGTCGGACGGCGGCTCACCGGTCGATCCGAAGGTCCGTGGCGTAGGGCAGGCTGGACACCTTGAGCCGGGCGTCGGACTGCAGGTTGTTCCACAACCTGGTCCAGGCCGAACGCCCCGACATGCTGCCGCAACTCCTGGTCTGGGAACAAGCCGTGTACTCGGTCAGCACCCCGGCGAAGTTGATGCGCGGCAGGCCGTTGACGACGCCGGTGAGGGAGATGAACTTCCACTGATCGGCCATCGTGTTGTTGTAGATCTGCGGCAGGTTGAGCATCCGGGTGGGTGCGGCGGCGGCGGCGAGGTAGTGCAGGCCGGCCATCGTCCACCCGTTATTGCACCGGCGGTTGGTGACCGTCCAGGCGCACCCGTCAGCCGATCCGTTGAAGATGAACGCTGCGCTGGTGGCGGACAGGTACCCGCCCAGCCAACTCTTCGTCGTCGAGTACGAGGCACGAAAACCGGGCTCGATGTCGTTGGCGCCGGCGATGGACATTCCGACGTAGCGCGTGGCGTAGGCGGCCAGCGGGTTGACCACGCTGGTGGCCCAGGCACGACCGGTCGCCGCAGACACGTCCATGTCGTTGTTCGTGCCGATGGCGATCATCACGGGTGCGCTCGATCGTTGCGCGCCGGCGTAGCCGTCCAGGTAGGCCTGGACGTCACGGACCAGATCGCCGTACGTCACGAAGCGGGTCGTTGCACTGAGCACGACACCCTTGTCGTAGGCGTCCTGGCCACCGATGTCGAGCAGGACGAGGTAGCCGTGCCCGGAGGGGTTGTGCGCCGCGTCGGTGGCACCTTCGGCGCGCATCGTGGCCAGCTCCGCCGGCGACGAGCCGCGGACGTTGCGGATGTATCGGCTGGTCGAGATGGGGGCCGGGGAGCGCTGGGCCGGCGGTCCCGCCTCGGTGCGAACGGCTGACGACATGGTGGTGCCCGAGGACAACCCAGCGCCGTTGACCGCACGAACCGTGAACGTGTAGTAGGTGCTGGCCTTGAGACCGACGACGACCCCGGTCGTCGACGTGCCGGGCACCGAGACGCTGACGTTCGCGGGCGAGGAGGTGACGACGTAGCTTGCGATCGGCGCGCCACCGTCGGATGCGGGCGCTGCCCAGGTAACCGTCGCGCCGCCAAAGCCGGGGATGGCGGTGGCGGTCTGCGGGTTGCTGGGGGTGACCGGGTGCACCGCCCAGACGATCCGGCACCCGAGCGAGACGTTCTTGCCGCCGCTGACGTTGACCGCGGTCAGGCAGACGGTGTGCTCGCCGTCGTCGGCTGCCAGCACCGTCGACAGGCCGTGGGCGGAACCCAGGCCGGGGTATCTCGCCCCGATGTCGGGGCGGCTGCTGCCGGCGGTCAGGGTCGGGGCGCGTCGTTTGTCGATGGTGACCGCGACCGAGATCGGCGCAAAGGTGTCGGGGTCCAGGGCCCACCCGGTCAGGACGAGTCCGTTCGAGCCGGCTGCGCGGGTCAGCGACTGGAAGGCCCCGAGCGGCTTGAGGGCAAGGGTGACCGTCCGGCAGGCGGGGGTCGAGTTGCGGGTGCCGTAGAGCAGGTTGACGGCGACGGCGCAGACGGTGTGCCGGCCGGACCGGGCCCGCACGGCGAGCTTGAAGTTGTGGCCGCTGTACGTCCTGCCCTTGCGATTGGCCGTGATGCTGGCGATCTGACGCCCGTCGAGCAGGATGTTGGTCGTCACCGGCTTACTGGTGTCCGGGTCGTAGGCCCAGCCCGTCAACGACAGCCCGGTGCTGGTGACGGCAGGCTTGGCCAGCGAGGCCTTCGGAATGAAGTTCACGACGACGGTGCGGCAGCCGAGCGAGCGGTCGGAGCCGTAACCGAGGTTGTCTGCTACCGCGCAGATCGTATGCCTGCCCTGGGGCAGGGTCACCGTGATGTCGAACCCGTGAGAGCTGCCGACACCCGGGTACTGCTTCGCAACCTCGGAGCGAGTGCGGTCAGCGGTCACGGTGATGGACGTCGAGTCGATCCGTAGCACCACCGACAGCGGTGTGGTCACGGCATCGCGATCGAAGGCCCAGCCCCGGATCCGAACCTTTCCGGCGGTGACCTTCGGGACGTCGAGCGCCCCGACCGGCCCGTAATTGAACGTGGCGGTGCGGCACTGCAGAGTCGCCGCTGCGCCCGGGCCGAGGTTGGTGGCGCGGATGCACACCGTGTGCCGGCCCTCCGGCACCGGGATGCTCCAGGAGAAACCGTGCAGCGGCCCTGCTCCGGGGTGCGCGGTCGCGACGTCCGGCCGGTTGAGATTCGCCGGGACGCCGGACTTGATGTTCTTACCGTCGACCCAGGCGTACACGGCGTTCGTTGTCGCTGGGGCGTCCGGGTCGAGCGACCAACCGCGGGCGAGAAGTCCACCTGGGGTGAGGCTCATCGCGTCCAAGCGGCCGATCGGGGCCCCCGGCACGGCCGCGGCTCGCGCCGGTGCGGACGCGGCGGCCGTGGCAACCTGCACGACCGCGGTGGCTCCGGCCGCGACGGCCAGGACGGTAGCCAGGCAGACGATCGCGCGAACGGAGCGCAGCCGGGAGCGCCGGGGGGGCCGGGAAAGAGCAGTCATGGCGATGATCCAGTCAGGCCGGCGGCCGGGGGGAGCCGCGAGTCGTCAGGATCGGCGTACCTGGTTCAGCAGCCAACCCGCCCGCGTCGAGGGAACGCGGGGCCCGCTGATCAAACCACCAATGTTAAGGTTGGGACAAGTGTTACTCGTGTTGCGACACGCCGGAATCAGGCAGACGGCAGGCGATAGTCGACAAACCGGTCACGCAGTGTCTTCTTGGAGAATTTGCCGACGCTGGTCTTAGGCACCTCGTCGATGAACACGACGTCGTCGGGCAGCTGCCACTTCGACAACCGCTGGCTGAGGAAGTCAAGTACCTCCTCGCGGGTCACCTGCTCGCCGTCCTTCACCACGACGCAGGCGAGCGGGCGCTCCATCCACTTCGGGTGCGGAACCGCAATCACCGCTGCCTCGGCGACCTTCGGGTGGCCCATGAGCTGGTTCTCGAGGTCGACGGAGCTGATCCACTCGCCACCGGACTTGACGAGGTCCTTCGTGCGGTCGACGAGGCGGACGTAGCCGAGTTCGGAGACGGTGGCGACATCGCCGGTGCGCAGCCAGCCGTCGGCCGCGAACTGCTCGCCGGGTTCGTCGGTCCGGTAGTACTGCCGCGCGACCCACGGCCCGCTCGCCTCCAGTTCACCCGAGGTCTTGCCGTCCCACGGCAGCGCCTCGCGGGTGTCGGCGTCGACGATGCGCAGCTCGACGCCCGGCGGTGGGAGGCCAACCATCGAGCGGATGTCGGCCAGTCCGTCGTCATCGAGATCGGCGACCTCGGAGCGGATGACGGCGGCGGTCGCGATCGGCGAGGTCTCGGTCATGCCCCAGGCCTGCATGATCGGCAGGCCGACCTTCTCGCGGTAGGCCTCGGACAGCGCGCGCGGCACGGCCGAGCCGCCGCACAGGATGATGCGCAGCGCCGAGAGGTCGCGGCCCTCGAGCAGCGGCAGCATGCCCATCCAGATCGTCGGCACGCCCGCGGTGACCGTGACGCGCTCCTGCTCGAGCAGGTCGACGATCGCTGCCGGAGACAGATCGGGCCCAGGCATCACCATCGATGCGCCGGCCAGCCCGGCGGCGTAGGCGAGGCCCCAGGCATTGGCGTGGAACATCGGGACAACGGGCAGCACGCGGTCGGACTCAGCCAGCCCGAAGGCGGCCGACGACATCGTCGCGTTCGAGTGCAGCCAGGTGGAGCGGTGCGTGTAGAACACACCCTTGGGGTTGCCGGTGGTGCCGGTGGTGTAGCAGATCGCCGCGCCCTGCCGCTCGTCGGTGACCCGGTCGCTGAAGTCCATGGGCGTCGCGTGGTCGATGACGTCGCTCCACAGCACGATGTTGATGTTGTCGTAGGCGTCGGAGTCCGGGATCTCGGCATCGGCGCCGTCGTCCATGACCACGACGTGGCGGACGGTCTCGAGCCGCGGCAGGTGCTGCAGGAACAGCGGCAGCAGCGAGCGGTCGACGAAGACGGCCTCGTCCTCGGCGTGGTTGACGGTATAGACGAGCTGGTCGGCGAAGTAGCGGATGTTGATCGTGTGCATGACGCGCCCGCTGCCCGGGATCGCGAAGTACAGCGCCAGGTGCCTAGCGGTGTTCCACGCGAACGTGCCGACGCGGCCCTCGGGCGAGATGCCGACATCGTCGAGCCAGCCGGCGACGCGCTGCGCGTCGGTCAACGTGTCGCCCAGCGTGGAGCGCTCGATGCCGGTGACGGTGCGCGTTGCGATCGGCTTGTCGCGGAAGTACTGCTGAGCCCGCGTGAAGATCCAGTTCGTGGTCAGTGGCGTGTCCTGCATCAGACCCAGCATGTCGAGATCGTCGCCGACCTGGGTGGCCAGGACAAGGGATTAGGGCGATGGATCGGTTCAGTAGTGCCGCACCACCTGGAAGGTGTGCGTCGTGACGTGGGTGCCGCGGAAGTAGTCGTCGGCGCTGCCGAGGAACGCGCGGACCGAAGCGTCGGGGCTTGCCTGGGTGTCGGCGGCGACCCGGTGGTAGGCGGTGTCGAGCGAGTGGTCGCCGTCGACCGTGTGATCGCCGTGCGCCGAGCTGACGGTGGTGACGTTCGGGCGGTCGGGGTTGGCGACGCCGTCGAGGTGCGGGACGACGTCGGTCGAGTTCTCGAGGGCCAGCACCTGCACCGAGCGCGGTAACTCGCCGACCGTGCGGCCGACCGGCGATCCGGCGGTGACGACGTGGGTGACGTGGAAGCGGCCGCAGCGCACCGCGTCGCGTGCAGTGGTCACTGCGACCATGCCGCCCTCGCTGTGACCTACGAGCATGACGTCGTCCTCGGGACGCACGCCGGCCTTGTGCATCGCCGACAGCACGCCCTGCTCGTAGGCGGTGTTGCGACCCACGAGGGCGCGGCCGTTCGTCGTCAGGCTCGTCACATCGGACGTGCGGCCCGGTGACCACGACTTCGTCCCGGTGACGTCGACGATCACCCGTCGGCCGCCGCCGGCCAGCGTGATGATCCGGACGTCGATGGCGCCGTGGTGGGCATCGTCGGCGTTGCGCTGCGCGAGATCCCCGACGACGTCGGTGAGCCGGCGTGGCGGCCGGCCGGCGATCCCCCGCGAGTCGGTGCCCAGCGGCACGGCCAGTCCGTGCCCGTCGGGCAGCGCCGCGGCAGCCGCGACGAGAGCGGCCGGCAACCCGAGCTCGTTGACGACCACGTCGGCCGCCATCGGATCGGCGGCGATGCCGGCCTGGGCCGCCGCCGCGGGGTCGTGCGAATGCGCGAGCTGGGTGCCGGCGGCGACGAAGGCACCGGGCAGGCGTACCAGGCCGAGCACCTCGTCGTGCAACGCGCCGTCGAGCTGGTCGACGGCGCGGTAAGCCGCGGCCGCTGCGCGCAGCTCGCCGTCGAGCGCCCCACACCGCAGCCCGAGCCAGCTCAACCCGTGCAGCCCGTCGAGGGCGCCGACGAGCTCGGTTTCGAACCGCGCCCAGCCGGACGGGTCCAACACGACGGACGTGGTGACCGCGCCGTCGACGAGGTAGCCGTGCAGGCTGGTCGACGAACCGAGACAGTCGGTGGCCACGCCGCCGAAGCGCCGTGCCAGCAGTTCGAGCTCCTCCGTACGGGCCTCGAGGCCGCCTGCACCGCCGCTGACATCGACGTCACCCATCAGATGCCCACCACGTCGAGGACCTCGTGCGCGACATCTCCTGCGACGTGGACGCCGACGCCGGCCGTATGCAGCGCCCCGGTCGTTGCCCGGCTCAGCACGGTCAGCTCCCCACGCACCCGGGCCGCGTGCTGCCGCAGAGCGGCGGCCGCGGAGTCCAGGCGTTCGGCGCTGCGCCGCAACGACGCGCAGACCTCCAGGGCCTCGTGCGCGAAGCTCCGGGCGGCCGCGCCGTGCCAGGTGGTGTGGCCTAGGGACGCAGCGAGCAGCTCGGCGTGCCGGCGAAGCGCGGCGGCGTGCCGAGCGATGCGCCCGGCCACCGCGAGCAGGGTGTCGGGGTTAGGAAGCAACGACATGGTTGCGAGCCTGACGGTGGTAATGCCCAGCAGGACGGTCGCATTCACCGGCTGTGGACGGCACGCCTGCTTCTTACGAGTTGTCCACAGCGCGCCGCGACGGGGGCGGCACCGTCCCGCATGCTTGAATGTCTACGCGGAATTACACCCGTGCAATTAGCGACTCGAGCAGCCAACGGGAGCCCCTCAGCATGCAGTCCGCCACCGCCCCCACCGGCCCTGCCGACGAGCCGGATGCCGACGGCCTGAACCGTCGTGACCGCGAGATTCTGGCCTTCGAGCGCCAGTGGTGGAAATACGCCGGCGCCAAGGAACAGGCGATCCGCGAGCTGTTCGACATGTCGGCCACCCGCTATTACCAGGTACTCAATGCCTTGATCGACACTCCGTCTGCGCTGGCCGCCGACCCCATGCTGGTCAAGCGTTTGCGAAGATTGCGAGCGAGCCGGCAGCGTCAGCGGTCGGCACGTCGATTGGGTTTTGAGATCTAAGGCGCTGACAACACTGAAAGTTTCGAAGGCACCGGACGCGCATGGTCGCCTGGCTCGTCAGGCCGCTCGCCGTCGGCAGCGCGAGCGGCTAGCCGGGATCGTCCTGGCCGTGGTCGGCGTAGTCGTCCTCATCGTCGCCGTGGTCGCTCTTCGCGACCCCAAATCCGACATCCCGAGCGACGCCGGCAAGTCGGTGTCCATCAGCGGGACCGTCGGCGCGCCGTCGTCGTCGCGCTCGGCCACACGTACCCCCGCGCCGACCACGAGCGGGCCCACCAGCGCCGCCCCGGTCAGCCTGAGTGGGTCGGGCACTACAGCGTCCACGACGACCGCGGCCGGAGCCGTTCCGCTTGTCGTGCTGAACAACACCACCATCGCCGGGCTGGCCAAGCAGGCCGCGATCCGCTTTGAGGCCGGGGGGTGGACGGTCACGTCCTCGGGCAATCTGACCAACAACATCGTGTCGACGTGCGCCTACTACGACCCGTCCGTCAGCGGGGCAAAGGCTGCGGCCGAGGCCCTGCGGGCGCAGTACCCGACCATCAAGCGGGTCGAGCCCAAGTTCGCCGAACTACCGAGCGGGCCTGTCGTGGTCGTGCTCACCCCCGACTATCAGTCGGACTGACGCCGCCGGGCGCTGTGCCATGATGGACGCACAACCGAATAGCAGCGCTCATCCAGAGGGGCAGAGGGACCGGCCCGACGAAGCCCCGGCAACCGCGCGCGATCTTGCTCAGACACTGCGTCTGCTCAGATGCAGCGACGTCCGAGGCCGTCGCGCGCAGGTGCCAACTCCGGCTCGCACGGAACACGTGCGAGGAAGATGAGGGGAAGGCCTCGTTATGACATTGACCGTTGACCGCCACACCGTTCCGTCTCCTGCGTCGGGACTCGTCTGTCGCAGCTGCGGCGCGCAGTTCCCGCTCGGTGCGCAGCACGCGTGCCTGGAGTGCTGGGGCCCGCTCGAGATCGGGTACGACACCGCTGCTCTGGCCCGGGTCACTCATGACGAGATCGCGGCCGGCCCGCAGTCGATCTGGCGCTACGCCGGGTTGCTGCCCGTGGGCCAGAACGCCGCAACCCGGGTGGAATCCAGCACGGGCATGACGCCGCTGATCCGCGCCGACCGGCTGGCCGACGAGCTCGGCTTCACCGCGCCCGTCTACATCAAGGACGACTCAGCCAACCCGACGCACTCGTTCAAGGACCGCGTCGTGTCGGTGGCCATCACCGCGGCGCGCGAGCTGGGCTTTCGCCGCATCGCCTGCGCCTCCACCGGCAACCTCGCCAACTCCGTCGCCGCCCACGCGGCGCGCATCGGCATGCCGTCAATCGTCTTCGTCCCGTCCGACCTCGAGTCGGCCAAGATCACGCAGACTTCGGTGTACGGCGGCACGCTCGTCGGCATCGAGGGCTCCTACGACGACGTCAACCGGCTGTGCTCCGAGCTGGGCGAGACCGAGGAGTTCGAGGACACCGGCTTCGTCAACGTCAACATCCGGCCCTACTACGCCGAGGGCTCCAAGACGCTGGGGTTCGAGGTCGCCGAGCAGCTGGGTTGGCGGCTGCCGGGGCAGTACGTCGCGCCGATGGCGTCGGGCTCGATGCTGACGAAGATCAACAAGGCGTTCAAGGAACTGGTCGCTGCCGGGCTCGTGCCGTCCTCTGCCTGGACGGTCTTCGGCGCGCAGTCGGCCGGTTGCTCGCCGATCGCCACCGCCTTCGACGCCGGCACGTCCGAGGTCATCCCGGTGCGGCCCACCGGCATCGCGAAGTCGCTGAACATCGGCAACCCGGCCGACGGCCCCTACGCGCTGGACGCCGTGCGCGCTTCGGGTGGTGCGATGGCCGCGGTGAACGACGACGAGATCCGCGACGGCATCCGGTTGCTCGCCCGCACCACCGGGGTGTTCGCCGAGACCGCGGGTGGCGTCACGGTGGCGGTGCTGAAGAAGCTCGTCGAACAGGGCCGCATCGACACCTCCGTCGAGACCGTCGTCTACAACACCGGTGACGGCCTCAAGACCATCGACGCGGTCTCCGCCGCCCCGACCGTCACCATCAAGCCGACCCTCAAGGGCATGCGCGAGGCCGGCCTGCTGTAGCTGGCCACTGGTCAGGTTTGCGCGCCGGACGCTCGGTTCACGTGGACCGGACCGACCATTGGCGGCGAAAACCTGATCGATCCAACAACCGACCGCGTGCGAACGCCGACTCGATCCGGCTGCGCATGGCGTGGGGTTGCCGCGTGACGTGTCGCCACCCCCACCGCGCGAAGCAGACGCCGAGGTTCTCGAGCTCCTCCTGCCGGTCTTTCTCGGCGGTGAGCATCGCTCGGCCGTCCTCGTTGTACTTCATCAGCCCGTCGGCCTCGCCGGCCACGCCGAACTCGTCCCAATAGAAGTCGAGTCGGGCGATGGGATAGCCGGATCGGTCGAGCACCACCACCTGCGGCTCGGGCGCGGGTAGGCGCAGCCACCGGATAGTCAGCCTGCTGATCGACTCGAGGGGTGATTCGGCCCGAGCGTCGGACAGCCGGATAGCACGATGGGCCCGAGCAACGCGGGGCCAGTTCCAACACCGCAGGACGACGTCGTCGAGCTCTTCAAACGTCACCAGCCGGCGATGCAGGGCGGCATCGAGCGCGGACACCGCGGTCGAGGTCGGGAATCGACGCGCTACATCGACAAGCGTGCGGGCTACCGACGTCACGTCCACGAGATCGGTGCTGACGACGTCCTGTGGCCACAGCGTGGCCCGGTAGAGGTGTGCGTCTGTCAGCGAGCCGACCCTCCCGGGCGGCACCGTCAACTCCGGTTTGCCGTTCCATCGACCGACGACGGGGAGTCCGTGCACGTCCAGCGCGCTGCGGTCACTGAGCACGCTGCCCGTGCAGGCGTGGGTCGCGGCAATCGCCCGGGTCGCCCGGTCGTCGGCGCCGCTGCGTGCGAGCTGCCCCCGGCGCAGCGCGATGAGATGACCGCTACGCACGGCCCGCGTGATGGCCGGGTCCGTCCACCCCAGGGGGTACAGGTCCGGGCGGGTGAAGACCGGGGCCGGCGGCAACGGGCGCATGCCAACAGCGCACTGAATCATCGCGACGCGCTGCGGGATGATTGCGGAGCTGGGGATGAGCGCAACAGCTGTGGACAGGGAACCCGCCGATCACGTTTGCGCCTGGTATGTCCGGCTGCGTCGCCGACAACCGGTCATTCGGGGCGCAAACGTGATCGACGAGCGGCCTTGGCGAAGCCTCGAGGTGCCGGTAGGGTCCGGGATCCGGATCGGGCCCCCGGCCCGGGAATGAGCAAGGAGTGCACCGTGGCACAGGGCAGTGTGAAGTGGTTCAACAACGAGAAGGGCTACGGCTTCATCGCCGTGGACGACGGTCAGGACGTCTTCGTCCACTACTCGGCCATCCAGTCCGACGGCTACAAGTCGCTTGAGGAGAACCAGCGCGTCGAGTTCGAGGTCGTCCAGGGTCCGAAGGGTCCGCAGGCCGACAGCGTCCGCATCGTCAGCTAGCTGTTCGGCGGTTTACTTCGGCTTCTTGACCGCACCCTTCAGCACCGGGCTGATCGTCTCGACAGCCTTCGCCTTGACCTGCTTGGGTTTGCGGACCTCGCGGCCGCCCTTGTTCTTGCCGGACATCAGATCCCCTTCGTCGAAGCGGTGTGGGTGAGGATCGCGATCGCGCGGTGGTCCTCGTCGGCGCCGGCCTCGGCCAGCGCAGTCTCGGCGAACGCCACGTCTGCGTCCGGCGGAATGACCAGGAGGTCCATCCGTTCCCAGCCCGACGCGTCGACCAGGGTGATGACGGACGGGTCGACGGTGTTGTAGCCGCCGAGTTTGACCACCCGGCCGTCGACGACGAGCGAGCGCGGTGGCTTCTCCCACGCGTGCAGGCAATACATGAGCCGGAACACGTCCCGCCCGGACTCGCGGACCGCCCGAACAAGGGCCGGCGCCTCGGCGGCGAGGTCGGTGGAGCGCGGCCACCAGCCGCCTTCGACAAAGCCTGGCGTCGGATCCGTGCGGAACACGGCTCGCGCGGCCTCGGGCGCAGCGGTGGGAGGGGCGAGAGGTGCGGCTGTGCTCATAGAGATCGCCGATCACGGCTGTCTGGGCCGGCTCATCAGTGCCGCGAGCACGGCCGGCGCGATGCCGGCGAGAAAGTACCCGTTGAGCCGACCGTACTCGCGCCGTGGTCACGGCCGAGCGATCAGGCGTCGCCGCCCACGGCCTCGCCATGCCACGCCCGGCGCAGCGACACCCGCGACCCGCTGTGCAGCACGGACGCCCGGTAGATGCGTGCTGCGACGACAGTGACGCCTGCGGCGGCCAGCACCAGCAGGAGGATCGCGAGCACGACGTCGAGCGTCGCTACGCCGCCGTTCGCCAACCGCGCCGGCATGGTCAGCGACGACACCGGCGGGACGATCGAGAGCACGCGCGCCAGGCTCGAGTCCGGGTTGGACGCCGCGGCGAAGCTGGCGAAGTAGCAGATCATGATCGTGATGGTGATCGGCGCGAGCACGCCCGACACCTCCTCCTGGCGGGACACCGTCGACGCAACGCCGGCGGCGAGCGCTGCGAAGAAGGCATAGCCCAGGACGAATCCGACGAAGCCGCCGACCAGGACGAGCAGGCCGGACGCGGGCAGCGACAGGGTCCCGGACAGCGTGGCGGCGACCAGTCCGACGACGCCGATCACCAGCACCTGCCCGGCGGCGAGCGCGCCGATGCCGAGCAGCTTGCCGGCCAGCAGTTGCAACGGGCGCACGGCGGCCAGGACGAGCTCGACCACCCGGCTGGACTTCTCCTCGACCACGCCCATCGCCACCCACGTGCAGAAGGTGATGAGCTGGGAGAACAGCACGACCACGGCGACGACGGCCAGCGCCTGCCGCTCGGAGCTCTGCGAGGACTTGGTGGTCTCAAGGGTCAGCGTTGGAGCCTGCAGCGCGGCGGTAGCTTGCGCGGTGGTCAGGCCGGCTGCGCGCAACCGGTCGAGGGTGCCGGCGAGCTGATCGGCGCCACGGACGAGGCTGACGGCGGTCGAGTCCGCCGAGCGCGCGATGAGTACCCGCCCCGGCAACACCGCCGCGTCGAGCTTCTTGTCGCGGACCTTGCTGCGCGCGTCGGCCGCGCTGACGGTGTGCACGGTGACGCGCGCGCCCTGGGCCCGGGCGAGGGTCTCGAGCGCGCGGGGCAGGCCCGGCGCGGACGTCGCGATGCCGACGTCGTAGTGCGCCGGACCGTCGTCGCCGGAGAACAGGGAGGGCAGGACGCACGCGAGGACGACGACCACCAGCGCGATCCCGAACCCGATGCGGTAGCCCCGCTGCTGGATCCGCGTGGTGATCTCGCGCCGCGCGATCAGGAGTACGGGGTTCATGCGCGAACACCGTGAGCGCAGGACGAATAGGTATGGCCTTCGGCGGCCGGAGCGCAGCGGAGGCCGGTCATGCCGCGTCCACACTCATCGCCTCGCGGTACAGCTCGGACAGCGACGGGGTGCGCCAGCCGAAGTGCTCGACCCGCCCGGCCTTGATCGCGGCGGCGAGCACCTGTTGATCGGCGTCGGGTGCGTCGACGGCGAGCACGGCGAGCGTGCCGTCGCGCGAGACCTCGCGCACGCCGTCGAGTGCGGCCGTCCACGACGGGTCGGCGTCGACCCGAACCTCAAGCTCGCGACGGGCGCCGTGACTACGCAGGGACTCGAGCGTGCCGTCCGCGACGATGCGGCCGTTACGGATGATCACGACTCGGTCGCACAGCCGTTCGACGAGCTCGAGCTGGTGGCTGGAGAACAGCACGCCCGTGCCGTCGGCACGTCGGCGGTTCAGGACGTCCGCCATCGTGTCGACGCCGACCGGGTCGAGGCCGGAGAACGGCTCGTCCAGGATCAGCACTTCCGGGTCGTGCACCAGGGCAGCGGCCAGTTGGACGCGCTGCTGGTTGCCGAGCGAGAGCGCCTGCACGTTGTCGCGTGGCCCGGCCAGGACGTCCATCTGCTTGATGAGGCGCTCGGCCGCAGCGGCGGCCGCGGCCGCGGGCATCCCACGCAGCTGCCCGAAGTAGGCGACCTGCTCGACGATGCGCATCTTCGGATAGAGGCCGCGCTCCTCGGGCATGTAGCCGAAGCGGGCCCGCCCGGCCGCGGTCAGCGGCCCGTCGTTCCAACGCACCGACCCGGAGTCCGCCGCGAGCAACCCCATGGCGATGCGCATCGTCGTCGACTTGCCCGCGCCGTTGGCCCCGACGAAGCCGACCATCTCGCCCGGGGACAGGGACAGCGACACCCCGGCCAGCGCCGTCGTCGTGCCGTAGGCCTTGGTCAGGTCGGTAATCGACAGCATGCGCGGAGGGTAGCGACTCCCGGCGATTCGCTGCTTGCACTCGCACCGGGTGAGTGCCAGACTCGAATTGGCACTCCCGTATGCTGAGTGCCAGCCGGTCGTGCAGTGAGGCCACCCCATGGAGGCCGTCCGTCGCGGGCACCGCCAACCGGACACAGACGTAGTTATTTACAGAGTGAGGTACCCGAATGGCCAAACTGATCGCGTTCGACGAGGAGGCCCGCCGCGGCCTTGAGCGTGGCATGAACCAGCTTGCCGACGCCGTGAAGGTGACGCTCGGCCCGAAGGGCCGCAACGTCGTCCTGGAGAAGAAGTGGGGCGCCCCCACGATCACCAATGACGGTGTCTCCATCGCCAAGGAAATCGAGCTCGAGGAGCCGTACGAGAAGATCGGCGCCGAGCTCGTCAAGGAGGTCGCCAAGAAGACCGACGACGTCGCCGGCGACGGCACCACCACCGCTACCGTGCTCGCCCAGGCGCTCGTGCGTGAGGGCCTGCGCAACGTCGCGGCCGGCGCCAACCCGATGGCGCTCAAGCGCGGCATCGAGCAGGCCGTCCTCGCCGTTTCCGAGGTGCTGGGCAACCAGGCCAAGGAGATCGAGGGCAAGGAGCAGATCGCGGCCACCGCGTCCATCTCCGCAGCTGACACCACGGTCGGCGAGATCATCGCCGAGGCGATGGACAAGGTCGGCAAGGAAGGCGTCATCACCGTCGAGGAGAGCAACACCTTCGGCCTCGAGCTCGAGCTCACCGAGGGCATGCGCTTCGACAAGGGTCACCTGTCGGCGTACTTCGTCACCGACACCGACCGCATGGAGACCGACCTCGAGGACCCGTACATCCTCATCCACGAGGGCAAGATCTCGAACGTCAAGGACATGCTGCCGCTGCTCGAGAAGGTCATGCAGACCGGCAAGCCGCTGGCGATCATCGCCGAGGACGTCGAGGGCGAGGCGCTCGCGACCCTGGTCGTGAACAAGATTCGTGGCACGTTCAAGTCCGTCGCCGTCAAGGCTCCGGGCTTCGGCGACCGCCGCAAGGCCATGCTGGCCGACATCGCCATCCTCACCGGTGGCGAGGTCATCTCCGACACCGTCGGTCTCAAGCTCGAGACCGCCGGCCTGGAGCTGCTGGGCCGCGCCCGCAAGTTCACCACCACCAAGGACGAGACGACTCTCGTCGAGGGTGCCGGCGACGCCGACGCCATCCAGGGCCGGGTCAACCAGATCCGCGCCGAGATCGACAAGTCGGACTCCGACTACGACCGCGAGAAGCTGCAGGAGCGACTGGCCAAGCTGGCCGGCGGCGTTGCGGTCATCAAGGTCGGCGCGGCCACCGAGGTCGAGCTCAAGGAGCGCAAGCACCGCATCGAGGACGCCGTTCGCAACGCGAAGGCCGCCGTCGAAGAGGGCCTGCTTCCCGGTGGTGGCGTGGCTCTGGCCAACGCGACCGTCTCGGCCTTCGAGAAGCTCGACCTGACCGGCGACGAGGCCACTGGTGCCAACATCGTCAAGGTCGCGCTGCTCGCCCCGCTCAAGCAGATCGCTATCAACGCCGGCCTCGAGGGCGGCGTTGTTGCGGAGAAGGTGCTCAGCCTGCCCGTGGGTCACGGCCTCAACGCCGCGACCGGCGAGTACGTCGACATGTTCAAGGAGGGCATCGTCGAGCCGACCAAGGTCACCCGCTCGGCGCTGCAGAACGCGGCCTCCATCGCCGCGCTCTTCCTCACCACCGAGTGCGTTGTCGCCGACAAGCCCGAGAAGGCCGGCGCTGCTGCTGGCGGCGGGATGCCCGGCGGGGACATGGACTTCTGAGTCCAGCCTGAATCACTTCGGAACGGGCGGTCCCTTTTGTGGGGCCGCCCGTTTCGTTTGTCTTCGTCCGGTCGGTCGACGGGGTGGGCCGATCCGTCGCATCCAGTCTTCGCTTCGTTGCTCGCGAAGACGGCCAGACCCAACCTGCGCTCCGGATCGGTCCACCCTGCCGCCTCCCTCGTTTCGCCCAGAAAGGTCGTCTCGCTGTGGGTCCGCGGGAGTTTGATCCGGTGAGGCTCGGTTTGGCGGAAGCTGATGCGTGGGTGGCTTATTACCGGCGGGACTGGCGGGGCGTGCTGGTCAGTGCCGGGCGTCTTGTGCGGCTGGGGTTCGGGATGTCGTGGGGGCGGACGGTGCGGGGGGCGTGGTTGGTGCTGCGGGCGAATCAGGCTTGGGCGCCTTATCCGGACAACGATCCGGAGCGGGCGCGGCGGTTGATGCGCGGATTTTACGCGCTCGTGGTCCGCGACGGCGGGCTGACGCTGGACCCCGAGCGGGCGGCGCGTTTGGAGGTCGAGTGGTGGCGGGTGCACCGCGCGCGCCAGCGGGAGAACGCGTTGACCGAGGACGACCTCCTGGATTCGCTGGTCGCCCTGTACGCCTACGTCTACGGCTCCGACGAGATCGCCGTCCGCCCGGCGGCAGAGCACCGGACCCGCGCCATGCGGCACTCCGACGATTGGCATCGGGACGGGTGCGCCCTGGACGACCCGCGGCTGACGCAGGAGCGCGCGGAGCTCGTCGCGGCCTACACCGCGTTGCTGGCCGCCGTCCGCCCCTGACCCCCGCCCACGCTGATCAACAGCGCGAAAACGTCGTAGGACGACGTTTTCGCGCTGTTGATCACAGAGGGGGTCAGCTCAGCCGAGGAGCTCGTCCACGAAGCACCAGCGCCAGGCCTCGCCGGGCTCGATCGAGCGCATCACGGGGTGCCCGGTGTCCTGGTAGTGCGCGACGGCGTGCCGGCCGGGTGAGGAGTCGCAGCAGCCGACGTGCCCGCACTCGAGGCACAGCCGCAGGTGCACCCACCGGACCCCGTCGCGTAGGCATTCCTCGCAGCCGTTGGGCGTGTTGGCGCGCATGACGTGCGGCGCGTTCTCCAGGTGCTCGCAGTCGCCGGCGCGTTGCTCGGCGGTGACGAGTTCCGCGTCGACCTGGGCTGCGGCGTCGGCGATGCGATCGAGCAGGGACTCCTCCATGTCGATGGCCTGCAGCGACTGGCGCAGCACGACGTCGTCGTAGATCCCGCGGTCGCGCGCCTCCAGGATGGAGCTGCGCTCGGCCGAAAGCATCTGCAGGCGCAGCCGCCGGTAAGCCGCCGACGGCGGTTCGATCTCGCTCTGCGCGCGGCCGAGTTGCTCCCAGATGCGGTTGCTGCGGGTCAGGGCGCGATCGCGCAGGTCGGCCAGAACTTCCTTCGGAACATCGTCGGTGCTGACCTCGTCGAGGACCGCCAACCCGGCGTTGGCGGCGGCGTTGACGAGCTGGGCGCTCTGCAGCGCATCTTCGGCCGCGTCGGGCGAGGGCAAGCGCAGCCGGCGCACCAACACGGGCAGGGTCAATCCTTGGACGAGCAGCGTTCCGGCCACGACCACGAACGCGCACAGGGCGAGCAGACTGCGCTGCGGGGTGTCTGCCGGCAACACGAAGACGGCGGCGAGCGTCACCACCCCTCGCATGCCGGCCCAGGACACGACGGCCGAGGTTCGCCAGTCCCAGGTGCGTACACCCACGACCTTCAGCAGCGCGGTCACGCCGAACACCCAGGCGATGCGCACCGCGACGGTCGCCAGGGACACGACGACGCACGGCACCACGATCTGCGTCCAGGTGAGACCGGCGTCGCCGACCGTGCTGAGCAGTCGGCGGATCTGCAGGCCGATGAGCAGGAACACGACGTTCTCGAGCAGGAACTGCACGGTGCGCCAGTTGACGTTCTCGGCGATGCGCGAGCTGGCCGTCTGCAGTACCGGCGCCTTGTGGCCGAGCAATAGGCCCGTGACGACCACGGCCAGCACGCCGGAGCCGTGGATCTGCTCAGCCGGCAGAAAGGCGACGTACGGCGCGGCGAAGGACAGCGTGGTGTCGAGCACCGGGTCGTCGATGCGGCGACGGATCTTGGCCAGGACGAACGCGGCGGCCAGCCCCGCCAGCAGCCCGCCCCCGGCTGAGCGAACGAAGTCCCAACCCACCTCGACCGGGCTCACCGACGCGCTGATCGCTGCGATCGCCGTGTTCAGCGCGACGAGGGCGGTGGCGTCGTTGACCAGGCTCTCGCTCTCAAGGATCGAGACGATGCGCCGCGGCATGCCGACCCGCCGGGCGACGGTGGTGGCCGCGACCGCGTCCGGTGGGGCGACCACCGCACCGAGAGCAAACCCGGCCGACAGCGTCGCGGCCGGCACCACCCACCAGGCGATGACGCCCACCGCTAGCGTCGAGAACACCACGAGCCCGACGGACAACAGCAGGATCGGACGGCGGTTGGCCTTGAAGTCGATCAGCGACGTCTGCAACGCTGCCGCGTAGAGCAGCGGCGGCAGCAGCCCGATGAGCACGAGGTCGGGCGTGAGGCGAATCTCGAGGACGTGTGGGACGAACGACAGCACGATGCCGACGGTCACGAGCACGAGCGGCTCGGACCAGCCCAGCCGCCGGGCGAGCGCTGCACCGAACCCGACGACCGCCACCAGGGCCAGGATGTCGAGGGCTACGTGCACCTGGTCATTCTGCCGAACGGCCGCCAGCGGCTGCGTCGTTCAGCGCGCGCCGACCTGCTCCGCGGGCGGCGCGGTGATGGACACCGGCGCGTCGTAGTCCGACAGCGTGATGGTCGGCGTAACCGTCTGCCCGCTGATCGAAAAGGTGCCGGTGACCTGGCGGGGCCGGCCGGTCGCATCGAGGTACATGTCGATCGGGATAGAGGATTTTCCGCCGGCCGTGATGCTGCTCGGTACCGAGGTCGGCAGCGAGCCCGCGTCGACGATGACTCGGTAGTGCGTGGTGGTCACGCCACCTGTGCTTGCCTGACCGAGGTCGGTGACGGAGGACGCCGAGCGGGTGAATGCGACGAGACTGGCGGGCGATGCGACGGTCAGGATCGGCTGCACGGTCGAGGCCAGTTGCGACACGACGGTGCTCCGGCTGTCGGGGGTCAGCAGCACCCAGAGCTTGCTCGAGTCGGTGCGGAGCGCGCTCGGCAGCTTGGCGTAGGTCTTGCCCCCGGAGACGACGACGGTGATCGTGCCCAGACCGCTCGGCAGGGCCTGCTGCAGATTGGCCTGGGAGATCGCGCCCTTGGTCAACCTGACGTCGCCCGCGCCTTCCAACCTCTGGCCGGACAGCTCCGTCGACACGGCCAGGTGCGCCGACGTCGCGGTAGCCAGACCCGTCTCCAGCTTGTCCGCGACGGTGGTGGGTTCGACGGAGCGGCCACCGGTCGTCCGCGCGGTGCGCGTGGACCCGGTAGCGCTCTTGTCCTTGGTCGAGTTCGACGAGTTCGATGAGCTGGACGTGCACGACGTCAGGGCGACGGCGCCGATCAGCGCGAGGGTGGGCAGTGCAACCTGCGCGCGCGAGAGCATGCCGCTACCTCTACCACCCGAATACGACGCCCGCCGCCCGCGCTCAGCGTGCCGCAGGCCTTGAGGTCACTCTTCCTCGACCGGGAACTCGGGCAGGCTGCGCCCGAGCAGGTCGTCAGCGTCCTTGATTGTGTACGCGTAGCCCTGCTCGGCGAGGAAGCGCTGCCGGTGGGCGGCGTACTCCGCGTCCAGGGTGTCGCGGGCGACGACGGTGTAGAAGTGCGCCTGCCGGCCGTCGGCCTTCGGGCGCAGCACGCGGCCCAACCGCTGGGCCTCCTCCTGGCGCGAACCGAAGGTGCCCGACATCTGGACCGCCACCGCGGCCTCCGGCAGGTCGATGGAGAAGTTGGCGACCTTGCTGACCACCAGGACGCGCGATTCCCCGCGGCGGAACTCGTCGTAGAGCCGCTCGCGCTCCTTGGTCGTCGTCGAGCCCTGGATGATCGGGGCGCCATCGAGGACCTCGGCCGCGTCGTCGAGCTGGTCGAGGTAGGCGCCGATGACGAGCACCTGGTCGTTGGGGTGCCGGTCGACGATCTCCTTGATGACCGGCAGTTTGGTGCGGGCGGTCGCGGCAAGCTTGTAGCGGTCCTCGGGCTCGGCCGTGGCGTAGGCCATCCGCTCGGCGTCGGTGAGGGTGACGCGGACCTCGGTGCAGTCGGCCGGGGCGATGTAGCCCTGGTTCTCGATGTCCTTCCACGGCGCGTCGTAGCGCTTGGGACCGATGAGCGAGAAGACGTCACCCTCGCGGCCGTCCTCACGGATCAGCGTCGCCGTGAGGCCCAATCGGCGGCGGGACTGCAGGTCCGCAGTGAGCCGGAAGATCGGCGCGGGCAACAGGTGCACCTCGTCGTAGACGATGAGGCCCCAGTCGCGGGAGTCGAACAGCTCCAGGTGGCGGTATTCGCCCTTCCGGCGGGTCGTCATCACCTGGTAGGTGGCGATGGTGACCGGGCGGATCTCCTTCTTCTCGCCGCTGTACTCACCGATCTCGTCCTCGGTGAGCGACGTGCGGGCAAGCAGCTCGCGCTTCCACTGCCGGCCGCTGACCGTGTTGGTCACCAGGATCAGCGTGGTCGCCTTCGCCTTGGCCATGGCGGCCGCACCGACGAGCGTCTTGCCCGCGCCACACGGCAGCACGACCACGCCTGAGCCGCCGGCCCAGAACATGTCGGCAGCCTGCTGCTGGTAGTCGCGCAGCTGCCACTTCTCCTCGTCGAGCTCGATCGGGTGCGCCTCGCCGTCGACGTAGCCGGCGAGGTCCTCGGCCGGCCAGCCGACCTTCAGCAGCGCCTGCTTGAGGTGCCCGCGCTCGGACGGGTGGACCAGCACGATGTCGTCCTCGACGCGCGCCCCGAGCATCGGCGCGATCTTCTTCTGCCGCAGGATCTCCTCGAGCACGGCACGGTCGAGGCTGACGAGCGCCAACCCGTGCACCGGGTGCTTGACCAGCTGCAGCCGCCCGTAGCGGTCCATGGTGTCGGCGACGTCGACGAGCAGTGCGTGTGGGACGGGGTAGCGCGAGAAGCGCACCAGGGCATCGACGACCTGCTCGGCGTCGTGCCCGGCCGCGCGCGCGTTCCACAGCCCCAATGGCGTGAGCCGGTAGGTGTGCACGTGCTCGGGCGAACGCTCTAGCTCGGCGAACGGCGCGATCGCACCGCGGCACTCAGCCGCCTCCGGGTGATCTACCTCGAGCAGCAAGGTCTTGTCGGACTGGACGATCAACGGTCCGTCGGTCATGAGCGAACGAAGTGAGCGAGTGACGCAGCGAAATGGCCTCTGGCGGCCTGAACGAAGTGAAGGTCGGTCAAGGGTCTCCCTAAATTGTTGCGACTCTCCATTGTCGCAAACAACCAGAGCGCGCGCCGCGTTCCGCGTGAAGTGCGGGGTGGGGCGGGTCAGGTGCCGCCCAGTCCGTTGCGCCAGGCCCAGGCCACCAGGCCAGGGCGGCCGTCGACAGCCAGCTTGGACAGCACATGGTTCAGGTGCGTTTTGATGGTCGCCTCGCTGACGACGAGGCGCCGGGCGATCTGCTGGTTCGACAGCCCTTCGGCCACGAGGCGCACGACGTCGACCTCGCGCCGGGTGAGCCCGTCCGCGTCGGGTGACGGGGCGCTGGGTGACTCCACGGAGGACGAAGCGGCCGGCGGGGCCGCGCGCAGCAGCTCGACAAGGCGTTTCTGCACGCCGGCGTCGAGGACGGTGTGCCCGGCGGCGACGTCGCGGATCGCGGCCAGCAGCTCTTCGGCCGACGCGTCCTTGGTCAGGTACCCGACGGCACCGGCCCGCAGCGCGGGCAGCACGGCGTCGTCGTCGGCGAAGGTGGTCAGGATGAGCACGCCGACGTCGGGGCACTGGCGGGTGATGGCCGCGGTGGCCTCGGCGCCGTCCATCACCGGCATCCGCAGATCGAGCAGCGCGACATCGGGGGAGTGCGCAAGTACCTGTTCGACGGCCTGCGCACCGTCACCGACGCTGGCCACGACGTCGACCTCGCCACCGGCCGTGAGCAGCAGGTGCAGGCCGTCGCGGACGACGGGCTGGTCGTCGGCGAGCACGAGGCGGATCACGAGCCGACCTGCACGGACGCGGGAACGGTGGGCACGTCGAGCTCGACGCACCAACCGGTGCCGGACGGGCCGGCCCGCAGCATGCCGCCGACCGAGCTGACGCGTTCGTCCATGCCGGCCAGCCCGAGCCCACTGCCGACGCCACTGACCGGCGCGCGGTCCACCCCAGGACCGGTGTCGGTGACGGCGACGGTCAACCGGTCCGGGTGCCACCCGAGCCGAACCTGCACGGAACCGCCCGGGGCGTAGCGGGCGGCATTCGTCAATGACTCCTGGACGGCTCGGTAGACGGCATGGCCGGCCGCACCCGACAGGGTGCCCGGTGGACCTTCGACCGTCAGCGTGGCGTCTCCCGGGTGCCGGTCGACCAGCGCAGGCAGGGCGTCGAGCCCAAGCGTGATCGGGTCGTGCAGGGTGCTGACCGCCGAACGGGCCTCGGCCAGGCCGTCCCGCGCGAGCGTTGCTGCCTTGTCCAGCGGCTCGAGGACCGCGGGCCCGACCTGCTCGCGTGCGGCGACGGCGCGTACGGCCTGCAGCTGGACCGACAGTCCGGCCAGGCTGTGGGCGAGCACGTCGTGCATCTCGCGGGCGATGCGACCACGCTCCTGCAGGGCCGCGGCCCGGGCCTCGGACTCGCGCCCGCGCTGCACCTCGGCCAACAGTGCAGTGGCTCGGTCGCGCTCGCGCACGAGATCGCGGTGCTCGACCGCACGCTGCACGAATAGCGGGATGCCCATCCCGGCCAGCAGCCCGGGATAGCTGCGGCTGATGATGCCGACGGTGGCCCCGAAGGCAATCGTGTCCACGATCGTGAACCAGGTGAGGGGCCGCCCCTCGAACGCGTGCGGGGCACGCCCGGCGACGACCACGACCAGGATCTCGGCCAACCCCTGGGGCGCCGTGAAGCAGGCGATCAACCCGGTGATGGTGCAGATCAACACGGCGGCCTGCCGAACCGCCGGCGGATCGTTCTGGACCAGCTGCAGGGCTAGCGCACTCATGACCATTAACACGGTGGTCGCGACTCGCTCGGCAAGCCCGTGGGTCTGGTACACGCTGACCGCGATGATCACCGTCCAGGCCGGGACGCGATACCACAACGGGTTCCAGGAATCGGGCAGCTTGGCGTCCGCGAGCAGGCTCACCCCTCCCTGCCGAACCCGTGCCCGTCGTCCTGGTCCAGGCCGTGCGCTTCGTCCTCGTCGAGGATGCGGATAGACGTGATCCGATGAACGGGGTAGGCGGCGAGCCCGGTCCGGCCGCGCTCGTAGCCGCGCAGCGTGCCGGCTGCTAGCGAGATGGGCTGCATGGTGTGTGCCTTCGTCGAGCCGTCGGCCTCGGCCGCGCCGAACCACACGACCTGGGCCTCACGTACCGCGCGCCGCAGCGTCTCCATCGTGGCCGCCGACGCGACGCCGGGGATGTCGCGGGCGATGGTCTGGACGCGATTGTCGGCCCCGGTCAGGGCGTCACCCGAGCGCAGCCGGCGGACGAGCTCGGCGGCCTGCGCGTCAGGGTCGACGGCGGCGCGCACTGCAGCGTTGCGCCCGGCGGGTCGGGACGGTGACCGCGGTGGTTCGACGCCCAGGGTGATGATCTCGCCCTCGGGCGACTCGGCGGCCGGCGCGAAACCCGCCTCGCGCAAGGTGTCCAACAGGTCGGTGACCGCGGCTGTCGTGACCACCACCGTCGGGGCGAGGCGGCGTAGCTGCAGCCCGAAGGTGCCGCGATCGGCGAGCACGCGGTCGAGCAGGGCGACGTCGTCGCAGCGCAGGTAGGCCCCGGCCACCCCAGCGCGCAGTACCCCGTGTCGGCGGGCGGCGTCGTCGATCAGGTAGCTCAGCGCCTGCGGCACAGGGGTTCGGGAGTAGGCGGCGACGAACGCGGCCAGCTGTTCGCCGGTACGCCCGGCGTCGAGCGCGCGGCGCACCGAACGCTCGGTGATGCGGTAAACGCTGGCCCCGCCCGTCGACTCGAGGTCGGCGACGAGCCCGAGCTCGGCGCCGAGCTCGGCGACCGGCGGCCCGGGCACGACGACGGTGAGGTCGGGCTGGACGAGGAAGTGGTCGACGGGTTCGGGCAGCGCAAGGTCGAGCGCACGCTCGGCGGCCGACCGGGCCATCTGGGTGGCCGAGCCGGCGACAAGTGTGCGGGTGTATCCGGTGCTGCCGCCCGCCGCGGTGACGCCGAGCAGGTCGGCCTCGCTGAGGATCGCGTCGACGACCGGCACCTGGCCCGCGGCGCGGCGCGGCTGGTGCCACGCGAACAGCGCCAGGACCTCGTCACGGTCGGCGGGCGCCGAACCGGGCGGCAGCTCGCCGAGCAGGTCGAGCACCTGGCGGCGCAGCGCCGGCAAGGTGCCGCGCTCGACGTCCGGTCCGAGCGCGGTCAGGACGCGGTCACGTTCGCCGCGCCGCCCGACGAGGCTCGGCTGACGGGTCATGCCCAGCCAGGCCGAGGCCAGGACCATCCAGCGGGCGGCCGGCTGGCGGGCCGCCCAGGCGTCGAAGTCGACGCTGGGCAGGTACGCCGGCTCCGCGCCGGTGGTGGCGTTCAGCAGGCCGGCGGCGTACATCGTTTCGATGACCAGCGCGGTGGTGACCTCGTCGGCGTTGATGTCCTTGGCGGTGCGGCGCAGCTCGCGCACGCCCAGGCCACCTGCCCGCAGGGTGACCGGCGCCTGTGCCGACCAGGAGTCGGCGACGGCCTCGACGAGGCGCAGCAGCTCGAGGACGGCAGTGGTGCCGACCTGGTCGAGGGTCAGCGGCTCGCGTGCGACAACGCGCAGCGGCGGCGCCTCGGGACGGGCCAGGGTCTCGCGCTGAGCCCGCAACGCCAGGCCGACCTCGCGGGGCAGCTCGACGCGCTGCCCGTCGATGGGCACCAGCAGGCCGCGCTCCACCAGCCGGTGGGCCGGCGACTGCGGGCCGGTTTCGCCGCGCGCTGTGCGAACCGTGCCCAACGGCGGCCCGACCGCCAGGCGGTCGACGATCTCGTGTTCGTCGTCGGTGAGATCGGCGAGTTCCCGGGTCAGCCAGTCGTCGTCGCCGAGCCGGGCCGCGGCCGCCTGGCCGCCGCGCGGTTGGGCCGTTGGCGGGATGCCAAGATGGCGCAGCACGGGGACGAGCTGTACGTCGGCCACCCCGGCGAAGAGCCGCACGGCCGGCCTGCCGAGGCCGCCCGGATAGGGGCCGACGGCGTCGCGGACGGCGGGGGTGAGGTGCACGAGCTCGGCGTCGCCCCACACCAGGACGCGGTCGAACAGCGCGTCGAGAGCATCGAGGTCTTCGTCGGAAACACCGCCGGTGATCGTGTCGTCGGGGCCGGCGGCCAGCACCAGGTTCTCGAGAACGCGCAGGGTCAGCGCGTCGAGGCCGTCGACGCTGCGCTGCGTGGACGTCCGCACTCCGAGCCGGGCAGCCAGCGCCCCGAGGTCAGGGGCAGCGGGCAGCGCGAGGTCGGGACGCAGCCGCAGCAACTGGGCCAGCTGTGGGTCGTCGCGGCGGCGCAGCCACTCGGTGAGTGACGCCGCACGGGGCTGGGCAGCACCGCGGTCGGGGTGCGGTACCGGCGATGCGGCCACGGATCGATGCGACTCGGGTCGACTCAGTGGGTGGGCGGTTCGGGGTTGCGGCCGCCGGCCAGGTTCGGCCGGTCCTGCGGACGCGGGTGCTTGTAGAAGGCGAGCTGATCGGCCGGGATCGGATACTCGATGTTGCCGAACGGCGAGTGGGCGCCGGCCGCTTCGGAGACGAGTTCGGAGACGTTGAACTCTTCCTCGGGATCGTCACGGAACTGCTCGGGAAGACGAGGCGTGCTCATGCTCGGGACCTCTCGGGCTGGGTGCGGTAGCGGTTCGGACCGGACGATCCAGTGTGCCACGGGCGGCGTGAAGACCGGTGGCGCCCGGGCAGTAGATTGGCGTTCTATCCCCCGCGCGTCAGTCGATCTAGGAGTCCCCGGTGCCTTCCGGCAAGGTCAAGTTCTTCAACACGGACAAGGGTTTCGGCTTCCTGTCCAACGACGAGGGCGACGACGTCTTCGTCCACAAGGATGCCCTGCCTGACGGCCTGACCGAGCTCAAGGCCGGGCAGCGCGTCGAGTACGGCGTGGTGTCCGGGCGCAAGGGCAACCAGGCGATGCAGGTGCGCGTCCTCGACCCGGTGCCCTCGGTGACCCGCAACGTCCGCATGCCGGCCGAGGAGATGGCCCCGCTCGTCGAGGACCTCATCAAGCTGCTGGACAGCACCTCGAACTCGCTGCGCCGCGGTCGCTACCCCGACCGTCCCGAGGCCCGCAAGATCGCCGGCCTGCTGCGTCGCTTCGCGGACAATCTAGAAGCCTGAGCTGTGTCAGACGCCTGGAGAGCGTCGGTCGTACAGCGCCCTCGCTTCGCTCGGGAGCTTGCTCCCTCCGCACCTCGCTAGCGCTCGGTCCGCAAGCTCGCTGCGCTCGCGCGGCCAGGCGGCTGTTCGCGCGAGCGCTCATCGCGTTGGTGGTTGCCTTTCAACCGTGGCTGCCGGGTCCCAAACCGGTCGGGCTTCGGGTCAGCGCAGTTTCGGGCTCGCGGGGGTCAATTTCGCGGTGTGGGCGCGGTTGAGGAGGGCTTCGATGGCGGCGTAGCCCTCGTCGCTGAGGTCGCGGGTGAACTCGTTGACGTAGAGCGCGATGTGTTGGGCTTGGACATCGGGGGACATCTCGTCGGCGTGTGCAGCGACGTAGGCCGCGGACGCCGACGGGTCGGCCCAGGCGTGTTCGACCGACGCCCGCGCGGCTCGGGTGAGCGCATCGATGTCGAGGGAGCGCTTGGCCAGGATCGCGCCGAGCGGGATGGGCAGGCCGGTGTCGGACTCCCACCACGCGCCGAGGTCGACGAGCGAGGTGAGCCCGAAGCTCGGGTAGGTGAAGCGGGCCTCGTGGATCACCAGTCCGGCGTCGTACGCGCCGTCGCGGACCGCCGGCATGATCGACGTGAACGGCACGACGTCGATGCGGGCCGGACGTTGCCCGGTGGCCCAGAGCCGGAACAGCAGGTAGGCCGTCGACCGTTCGCTGGGGACCGCGACCGTGCGTCCATCCAGGGACGGGATGTCGCCGCGCGTCAGCACCAAAGGCCCGCACCCCCGACCGAGCGCGCCCCCGCTGGGCAGCAGGGTGTAGTCGTCGAGAAGCCACGGCAGGGCGGCGTAGGACACCTTGACGACGTCGAACTCGCCACGCTCGGCGGCGGTGTTGGTGACGTCGATGTCGGCGAAGGTGACGTCGACGGGCGGGGCGCCCTCGAGCAGACCGTGCGACCACGCGTAGAAGACGAACGTGTCGTTGGGGCACGGGGAGTGCGCGAGCTTCATGCGGATACCTCTCTTTCGGCGGCCAGCACGGCCGCGACTGCGGAGCCGAGCGCGTCCAGCGCCTCGGGGATGCGCCACGCCGCGCGGTCGCGGGGGCCGACGGCGTTGGACACCGCGCGCAGCTCGGCGAAGGCGACACCGTAGGCACGTGCCGCAGCCGCGACGCCCGCGCCCTCCATACCCTCGGCGCGCGCGTCCGGGTGCCGGCGGACGAGTTCGGCAGCGTTGGCTGCCGACCCGGTGACGGTGCTGACGGTGAGGATCGTGCCGAGGTGGCCGCCGGTGCGGTCGGCGAGTTCGACGGCCAGTTTCGGCGCGACGTCATAGCGGTCGACGCCGAACCCGAGCTCCGACATCGGCAGGAAGCCGTCGGCGCTCTCGGCGCCCAGATCGGCGTGCACGATGGCAGAGGCCACCGCGACGTCACCGACGCTTAGCGGGGCGAAACCACCGCCGATGCCGGTACACACGACGATCTCGGCCATTCCTTCGGCGAGTGCACGCGCGGTGTTGGCTGCCGCCGCGGCCGGCCCGACGCCGACGGTGATGACGCGAGCTTCAGGTCCCGTCGCGAGACGGATCGCGTCGCGTTCGGCGTCGACAGCTGTCACGATCAGGATCGGTGTGGACGGCATCAGTCGACGCTGCGCGGGACGCCACCGCCCGGCTGGCCCTGCGGGTGCATTCCCGCCGCTTGGGGCGGGAGCGCGCGCAGCCGCAGGACAACCACCGCGGCCACTACGCCGGTGATCACGGTGGCTACCAGAAGGGCGATGGTGCCGTCGCCGGTGTCGGAGCTGGGCAGGGCGACGCCGAGCGCGGCGCCGATCACCCAGGCAAGCTGAAGGAACGTCTCGGACTTGCCGAACGCGCTCGAGCGCAACGTCTCGACGACGTCGTTCTGGATCAGCGAGTCGAGCGCGATCTTCGACAGCGAGTTCAGGGCCGACACGACGAGCATGGCCACGATGGCGACCAGGATGCTGAAGGTCAGCGCGGCGACGAGCAGGGTTGCGAATCCGATGACGGTCGAGATCACGATGAGCGACTCGGGCTTGGCCATCCGCAGCCGCGTGCCGATGGCGGTGCCGATGAAGTTGCCCAAGCCAGCGGCCCCGACCACGCCGCCGAGCTCGAGGGCACCGGTCACCCCGTGCTGCGTCGACTCGACGTAGAACGCGAGGTAGATCGTCAGCATGCCGGACAGCAGGCGGAGCACCGACTGGCCCTGCAGCGCGATGACCAGGTGCGCCGCGAATCCGCGCCGCGCCCACTGGTGGATCCGCGCGATCGGCGGCACCTTGTCCTGACGGCGCGGCCGAACGGGTTCCTCCGGGTGCCGTGGCGCGGGCTGCGCGGAGTCGACCTGCTTCGGCAGCAGGAAGGCGAAGAACGCGCATGCTGAGAAACCAACCGCGGTGACAATCAGCCCGGCACCGTAGGAACCGGTGACCCTGATAATGGCGCCGACCAGGCCGCCGAGCACGATCGTCGAACCGAGCCCGAAGATCGTCAGCTTGGCGTTGGCGGCGGTGAGCGACATGCCGGCCGGAACGAGCCGCGGCGCGGCGGCCGCGCGCAGCACGCCGTAGGCCTTCGACAGCACCAGCGAGCCGAGTGCGCACGGGTAGAGCACCAGCAGGTCAGTGGGATGCATGGCCATGATCAAAGCCAGGACGGCCCGGCCGATCGCGGTGCCGGCCATCGTCCAGCGCCGACCGTGCTGCAACCGGTCGAGAGCGGGGCCGATCACCGGAGCGACAAGGGCGAACGGAGCCATGGTGACGAGCAGGTACAGCAGGACGTTGCCGCGCTGGGCGCTCGACGAAGCACCGAAGAACACCGTGCCGGCCAGCGCGACAGTGATCATCGCGTCGGTGCCGTAGCTCAGCACCTGGTTCCAGATCAGCGCGGTGAGACCTGATTCCTTCGCGCCGTCTGCCTCGCTGAGCGAGATGACCTTGCGCGTGACGACCCGTGCGGCCTTGTTGGTGCCGGTGACAGTGGCCTTGCCCAGTTGCAGCGCAGCCTTGCCCACCGTCGGCGACTCGCCGGTAACGGTCGTGCCGGTGTGATAAGTCGACGAACCGTAGTGCAGTCCCTCGCGGTAGCCGTAGCGCTCGTCGTCGCGGTAGCGCGGTGGCTCGCGGTGGTCGGTGGGGTAGTGATCCGTGTCGTCCGGATAGCGGTAGGCACCGCGGGACTCGGCGGGCGGTGCGGCCGCGGGCTCGTAAGTGCGGGTGCCGTTGGGCGGGTCCTCGCGCTGGACGGGTAGGTGGTGGGTGGTGTGCGCGGAGCGGCCGAACCGCCCGTGCGGCCGGTCGTCGCTGCGCTTACCCACGCGTCCATCCTGCCCCACCAGGGACGCCATTACCGGGGGTGGCGGGCGCAGGACTCGCACGTCGGACAGAATGGTGGGTGTGACGAGCACCGAACCCGCCGAAGACACCCGCACCGAGCTCGATGCCGTGCTGAGCGCCGCCGTCGAGCTCGCCCGCACCGCGGCGCGTGAGGTGGGCGGGGAGCACGTCGGCGAGCATGCCGGGTCACGCGCCGAACCGGCGAGCGACGGTGCGTACGTCGTCACCCATGCGTTCGCCAGCACGTTGCCGGGTTACGTCGGCTGGCACTGGGCGGTCACCCTCGGCCGAGTCGACGATGACGAGCAGGTGACCGTCGACGAGGTTGTGCTGCTGCCCGGTGACACGGCGCTGCTCGCGCCCGCCTGGGTGCCGTGGGACGAGCGGGTACAGCCCGGCGATCTGAGTCCCGGCGACCTGCTGCCGCCGCGCGCCGACGACCCCCGCCTGGTGCCCGCCTACGTCGACTCCGACGACCCGGCCGTCGAAACCGTCGCCTTCGAGCTCGGCCTCGGTCGTGAGTTCGTCATGTCGCGCGACGGTCGCCTCGACTCCGCCGAACGTTGGTATGCAGGCGGCCGGGGCCCCGACTCGCCGATGGCCCGCCAGGCGCCTGCGCACTGCGGCACCTGCGGGTTCTTCCTGTCGCTCGCCGGTTCACTGGCGGCTGGCTTCGGGGTCTGCGGCAACGAGGTCACCGACAGCGACGGCGCAGTGGTCAGCGTCGAGTACGGCTGCGGCGCGCACTCCGGCGTGGCGGCCGAATCGACCAAGCTGACCGAGGCGCCCGAGCTGGTCTGGGACGACGGCGACGAGATCACGGTCAACGAGGTCAGCCCCGAGCCGCACCCAGAGGTCACGGAGCCGGCGGTGGAGTCAGAGGGTGCGGCCGATGCGCCTGTGCCGCAGCATGATGGCGTAGCCGCAGAAGCCGAGCAGGAAACCGGCGACTGACGACCACAGCGTGATGCGGTGCCCGTGTTCGCCCAACCAGCGGTAGAACGGCAGCTGCACCACGACCGCGACGAACCACAGTGCGGTGCCGACGGCCACGATCCGGCGGGTGTTCATCTGCACCGCGGGGGGCTGCACGAGCTGGCGATCGCTGGGCACCTCCCGAGCCTACGACCGCGGGCTTGGCCACGGGGACTTCGTTAGCTAGTCTAACTATCGTGGCGGCGGTGACGAAGACCCCGGCGGCCGAGCTGGCCTCCCTGCTGCGACCCGCGCTGCTGCGGCTCACCCGGCTGGTGCGCAACCAGCGCGTCGACACCTCGATCACGCTCACCAGCCTGTCCGCCATGGCCACGCTCGCCAAACACGGCGCCATGAGCGCCGGCGACCTCGCCACTTGCGAGAAGGTTCAGCCGCCGTCGATGACGAAGGTGCTCTCGACGCTCGAGGACCACGGCCTGGTCAGTCGCGAGCCGCACCCGAGCGACAAGCGGCAAGCGATCATTGCCATTACCGATGCCGGGGTGGCGTTGCTGGACGACGAGCGGCGCTCCCGCGATCGCTGGCTGTCGCGCCAGCTGGAGACCCTGACCGCCGAGGAGCGGGCCCTGCTCGAACATGTGGTGCCGATCTTGGACAAGCTGGCCGACCAGTGACGTCGGTGGCGTCCCGACCGACGCTCCCGCCCTCCGACCCCGCCACGGCCCCCGACCGCGGTGTGTTCCGCGCACTGCGCACCCGAAACTTCCGGCTCTACGCCGGCGGTCAGTTGGTGTCGCTCACCGGCACGTGGATGCAGCGCGTCGCGCAGGACTGGCTGGTCCTCGAGCTCACGAACTCCGGCACCGCCCTCGGCATCGTCACCGCCCTGCAGTTCGGTCCGCAGCTGGTGCTCGGGGTGTGGGGCGGCGTGGTCGCCGACCGGGGCGACAAGCGGCGCATCCTGCTCGGCACCCAGACCGGCCTGGCGATCGTCGCCCTCGCCCTCGGCGTGCTCGACGTCGCCGGTGTCGTCGCCTACTGGCAGGTGCTCGTGCTCGCCCTGGCCCTGGGCCTGGTCACCGCGATCGACACCCCGGTACGGCAGTCGTTCGTGGTCGAGATGGTCGGCCGCGACGACCTCGCCAACGCCGTCGGCATCAACTCGACGATCTTCAACACCGGGCGCATCCTCGGTCCTGCCGCGGCCGGCGTCATGATCAGCGCCGTCGGCACCGGGTGGGCGTTCGTGGCCAATGCGTGCTCGAGCATTGCCGTGCTAGCCGCTCTTGCCCTGATGCGTCGCGACGAGCTGTTCCCGTCGCCGGCCGTCGAGCGCGGTCCCGGGCAGCTGCGCGAAGGTTTCGCCTACGTCCGCGCCCGGGCCGACCTCATGCTGGCCATGGTGTTGATCTTTGTCGTGGGCACGTTCGGCTTGAACTTCCAGATCACCTCGGCGTTGCTGGCCAAGGACGTCTTCCATCGCGGCGCCAGCGGCTACGGGCTGCTCTCGACGTCGCTGGCCGTCGGCGCCGTGGTAGGTGCCGTGCTGGCCGCGCGCCGCGTGCGTCGTCCCTCGCCGGGTTTCCTGCTGCTGGCCGTCACCGGTTTCGGTACCGCCGAGATCGTCAGCGGCCTGATGCCGACCTTCCTGCTCACCGCGCTGCTGCTCGTTCCCACCGGCCTGGCCATGCTCACCATCACGACGGCGGCGAACAGCTCGGTGCAGCTCGGTGTCAGCCCGACCATGCGCGGGCGCGTCATGGCGCTGTACCTCGTCTGCTTCCTCGGCGGTACGCCGTTGGGCGCCCCGATCATGGGCTGGATCGGTGAGACAGCCGGGCCGCGCTGGGCCGTCGTGGGCGGTGGGCTCGTCTGCGTGCTCAGTGCGCTGATCGTGGCGGTCGTGCACGCCCGTCAGCGCGGCATCGGTGCCGTCGAGCTGCCGGCGCGCGCGGCGGCCCGGCTCCGGCACGCCTGATGCCGGTGCGGGCCGTCGCGGACCCGGCCGACCCCGAGTTCGACGACTTCCGCGACCTCACCGACGCCGACGTGCGCCCGGACCGCCGCGGCATCGTGATCGCCGAGGGCGTGAACGTCGTCGAGCGATTGCTCAGCTCGCCGTACCGGGTCCGCGCCGTGGTCGGCGTGCCGGCGCGTCTCGAGGCGCTGGCCCCGCACCTGCGCGAGCTAGACGCGCCGGTGCTGGCCGTCGACAAGTGGCTGCTCTCGCAGGTCGTCGGCTTCCGCGTCACCCGTGGGGTGCTGGCCTCGGCCGACCGCCCGGCCCCGCTCGACCCGGACGAGTTGATCGCCAGGTCCGACCGAATTGCGGTGCTCGAGTCGTTGAACGACTTCGAGAATCTCGGCTCGCTGTTCCGCAACGCTGCCGCGTTCGGCGTCGACGCGGTGCTGCTCGACCCGCAGTGCGCCGACCCGCTGTACCGGCGCAGCGTCCGGGTGTCGATGGGGCACGTGCTGCGGGTGCCGTTCGCGGTGCTGCCGGGCCAAGGGCCGGCGGCGCTCGACCAGGTGCGCGCGCACGGGCACCGGGTGCTCGCGCTGACCCCACGCGGCGAACAACTGTTACGCAGTCTCGACGCCCCACCCCGCTGGGCGCTGCTGCTCGGCGCGGAGGGCCCCGGGCTCACGCCGGCCACGCTCGCCGCGGCCGACATGCGGGTGCGGATCCCGATGGCCGGCGGCGTCGACTCCCTCAACGTGGCCACTGCCGCCGCGGTGGCGTTCGCGCAGCTCACCTGAACAGCGTGACGCCTGCTGTGGTCGCGATCTGGGCGGCCAGGGCGACCGGTGCAGGCGCCAAGCGGTGGTCGGCAGGCACACTGGCCGCTATGGGTCACGCGCGCGTCCGTCGTTCACTGGCGGTGCTGGCCTTGACGGTGGTCGGTACCGCAGCCTGCTCGAGTGATGCCAAGCCTGGGGCAGCCGAGCCGGCCACGGCACCGGTCACGTCGACCGCGCCGGTCGGCAGCATCCGCACGGTGGGCGCCACGCCCGAGGGCATCGTCTACGACTCGAGGTCGCAGCTGGTGGCCGTTGCCGTCCGCGACCCCGACCGCCTGCTGCTGCTCGATCCCGACACGCTCGCGGTACGCCGCAGCGTGCCGCTGCCTGGCGATGTGCGGCACCTGCAGGTTTCGGTGACCGGCAACGAGGTACTGGTGCCCGCCGAGAGCGCCCGGCAGATTCTCGAGGTGCCGCTGCCGACCGGCCCGGTGGTCGCGACGACGGTCGGCAAGCAGCCGCACGACGCGGTCCGCGCGGCCAACGGCGACGTCGTCGTCGGCAACGAGTTCGGCAAGTCCATCTCGGTGCTGCGCAACGGGCGGGTCCTGCGCACGATCAGCGACCTGACGCAGCCTGGCGGCGTGGTGGCCGCCGGCGACAGTGTGGCGGTGGTCGACGTCGGCGCCTTCTCCGTCAGCACCTACGACCTCGCCACGCTCAAGCGCACCGGCCGGATCGGCGCCGGCAAGGGGCCTACCCACGGCGTGCTCGTCGGCTCGAACCGGATCCTGGTCAGCGACACCCGGGGCGACGCGCTCCTGCTCGATACCGTTTCCCCGCTGCGTCAGACCAGCCGCCTGGCCCTGCCGGGCACGCCGTACGGACTCGCCGTCGACGCTCGCACCGCGACCGTGTGGGTCACGTTGACAGCGCTCAACCAGGTGGTCGGCGTGCGAGTGACCGGCAACCGGATGACGGTGATCGCGCGCTACCCGACCGTGCGGCAACCGAACACGGTGGCCGTCGACCCGGGCAGCCATCGGTTGTGGGTCACCGGCACCGACGACGGCGTCGTTCAGCTCATCCGCCGTTAACATGGGAGGAATCGGCTCGGCGTGGGAATGCTGGCGCTATGGATCGTCACCGGGCAACTACGTCAACAGGCGCTGTCGTCGACCAGCCGACGGTGCTCCAGCTTGCTGATCTGGTCGCTGAGGTCGATCGCAGCGGCCATGACGCCTTTCTCGTGGTCGAGCGCCACGCTGCTGCCGGCAGCGTGACCCACCTGCAGGCCAATCGCACCCACGACAGCTGGCTGCTCGAGGTCCACGATGGCGGCGTAACTCGCCGGTATCAGGCTGAGACGCCCGATCCGGCCCTCGTTTATTCAGCCGTCGCGTATTGGGTCCTGCGCAACCGCACCTGGCCCGAGCTGGCATGGCGCCGGCCGGTCGTCGGTGCCGGCCTCGCCAGGGCCGTCTGACCGATCCCCGCGAGTTCAGACCAGCGGCACGAGCTCAGACCAGCGAGTCGGCCCACGAGGAGTGCAGCTCGGCGAAGTGCCCCCTCCCGCTTTCGATCAGGTCGACGGGCGTGCCGTCTTCGATAATTCGTCCGTCGGCCAGCACGACTACGCGATCTGCGATCTCAACGGTGCTCAGCCGGTGGGCGATGATCAGAGCTGTCCGACTGGTGAGCACGGTGCGCAGCGCACGCTGGACCGCCCGCTCGGCCGGGACGTCGAGTGACGAGGTGGCCTCGTCGAGGATCAGCACGGCCGGGTCGGCCAGGAACGCCCGGGCGAACGCGATGAGTTGTCGCTGCCCGGCCGACAACCTCCCGCCGCGCTTTCGGACGTCGGTGTCGTAGCCCTCGGGAAGAGCGGCGATGAACTCGTGCGCGCCCACCTCGCGGGCTGCCTGTTCGATCTCGTCGCGCGTGGCGCCGAGGCGTCCGAACCCGATGTTGTCGGCAACCGAGCCCGAGAACAGGAAACCGTCCTGGGTGATCATCACGATCGCACTGCGCAGCTCGGTGTCGCAGACGTCGCGCAGGTCGACGCTATCGAGCCGCACGGTGCCCGTCGTCGGGTCGTAGAAGCGGGCCAGCAGCTTCGCGATCGTCGTCTTGCCCGCGCCCGTGGCGCCGACAAGCGCGACGGTCTGCCCGGCCGGCACCTGCAGCGACAGCTCGGGGAGCACGACGCGGTCGTCGGTGTAGGCGAATGTCACGTTGTCGAGGTCGAGCGCGCCGGCGACCGGCGTGGGCAGCTCGCGCGGGTGCTCGGGCTCCGGCACGTCCGGACGCACCGCCAGGACGCCGGCGATCTTCTCCAGCGCAGCAGTGGCCGACTGCAGCTCGCTGTAGAACAGGCCGAGATCCTCCATCGGGTCGTAGAACTGGCGCAGGTAGAGCAGGAACGAGGTCAACACGCCCAGCTCGAGGCCGCCCTCGATAACCCGCCGGCCGCCGATCAGCAGTACGGCAACCGTGGCCAGGTTGCCGATCAGGGCAGTGCCCGGGATGAACCAGGCCTGCAGCGTGAACGTGCGGCGATTGGCCTCGCGGTAGGTGTCGTTCAGATCGGCGAAGATCGCGTCGTTGCGCTTCTCGCGGCGGAAGGCCTGCACCGCGCGGATGCCGTTGAACGTCTCGACGATGTTCACGATCATCGTCGCCACGTTCTCGCGGGTGCGCCGGAAGGCGACCGCCGCACGGGCCGAGAACCAGCGGTAGAGCAGGTACAGCGGCACCAGCGCGCCGATGGCCACCAGCGCCAGCGGCACGTCGAGGACCAGCAGGACGACCGCGATGGCCACGACGTTGAACACCGCGGTCAGCAGGCCGTCGAGACCCGCCTCCAGCAGCTCGTTCAGCGTGTCTACGTCGGAGGTCAGGCGCGAGATGACCCGGCCGGACGTGAAGCGCTCGTGGAAGGCCACGGACAGCGCCTGAATATGGTCGTAGCCGCGGCGGCGCAGGTCGTACATGACGGCCTGCCCGATGCGCCCGCTGCGGATGACGAACACGGCCCGCAGCCAGGCGCCACCCAGCGCGCTGATGACAAGGGCGACCCCGACGAGGGTGAGCGAGGTGAAGTCGCCCCGCCGCGCGTCGGGCAGCGAGTCGTCGATGGCCACGCCGACGAGCCACGGTGCGGCCATGGTGAACAGCACCTGGGCCAGCGCGATGCCGAGCACGCCCCACACCCGGGCGCGGTAGGGCCGCAGCAGCTCGCGCAGCAGCGCCCGGCCGGCGCCGTGCAGGCGTGGCCGGCCGGTGGCGTCGACCGCGTCGACCGCGCGTTCGGCCCGCGCCTCTTCCGTCAGCTCGCCCTGCCAATCCGTTTCGCTCATGCGACTTCGAGCTCCGAGGTCTGGGCCAGCAGCTCGCGGTAGGCGGGCACGCTGGCCAGCAGCTCACGATGCGTCCCGACCGCAGCGACCCGACCGTCGGCGAGCAGCGCCACCCGATCGGCGAGCAGCACGGTCGACGGTCGATGCGCGACGACGAGGGCGGTGGTGTGAGCGAGCACCCGGCGCAGCGCCGACTCGACCTGCGCCTCGGTGTGCACGTCCAGCGCCGAGAGCGGGTCGTCGAGCACGAGCACCCGGGGCCGGCCGAGCACCGCGCGGGCGAGCGCGAGGCGCTGTCGCTGGCCGCCGGACAGCGACAGGCCCTGCTCGCCGATGCGGGTGTCGAGCCCGAACGGCAGGTGGTGGACGAAACCGGCTTGCGCGACCTCGATCGCCTCAGCGAGGTCGGCCTTGTCGATGCCCGATCGTCCGAGCGTGAGGTTCTCTCGGACGCTGGCCGAGAACAGCGTGGCGTCCTCGAACGCGGTGGTGACTGCGTGTCGTAGCTGGTCCAGGCGCAGGTCGCGGACGTCGACACCGCCGATGAGCACCCGGCCGCTCATGACGTCGTACAGCCGTGGCACGAGCGCAGTGAGCGTGGTCTTGCCCGACCCGACCGCGCCGACGAGCGCCATAGTCTCCCCCGGCTCGAGCGCGAGATCGACACCGCGCAGGACCTCGCTGTCGGAGCCGGGATAGCCGAAGTGCACGTCCTCGAAGACCAGGCTGGTGCCGGACTCGGCCGCCACCGGTTTGGCCGGGTCGAGCACGGTGGGTTCGGCGTCGAGCACCTCGAAGATGCGCCGCGCAGCGCTGGCCGCCTCCTCGGCAAGAGCCAGCAACCAACCGAGGGAGATGATCGGCCAGATCAGGCGCAGGTACAGCGCGACGAACGCCACGAGCGAACCCAGGCTCATCGCGCCGTGGCTGACGGCCAGCACGCCGCCCACCGTGGTGCCGGCCAGCACAAGCTGCGGATGGCCCTCCAGCGCAGCCCAGAACAGGCCGAGCGTGCGCAGCTTGACGAGTTCGGCCTGCCGCAGCCGGCGAGCGTCGGCGGTGAAACCGGCCAGCATGTGCGGGCGGCGGCCGTAGGACTTGATGACGCGGATGCCGAGCGCGGACTCCTCGACGGAGGTCGCGATGTCACCGGTGAGGTCCTGGACACGGCGGGCCTCGCGGCTGTAACGCAGCTCGAAGCGCCGGGTGAAGACCACCAGCGGGATCATCGCCACAACGACGAACAGGCCCAGCAAGAACTCGATGTGCAGCAGCAGGACGACCACGACGAGCGAGGCAACGGTATTGGCCACGAGGAACACCGCCGCGAACCCGACGAAACGCCGCAGCGTCGACAGGTCGGTGGTCATCCGCGACAGCAGCTGCCCCGACGGCCAGCGGTCGTGGAAGGCGACGGGCAGGCGCTGCAGGTGGGCGAAGAGGTCGCGGCGTAGGTCGGTCTCGATACCGAGGGCGGCGGTGGCCATCGACTGGCGCCGCGCCCAGAACAGCGCCGCCTCCGCGACCCCGAAAGCCAGGGCCAACGCCGACAGCGCCCACAGCCCGGCGGTGTCGTGGTGGCGGATGGGTCCGTCGACCACCGCGCCGACGACCAGCGGGATGAGCGACTGCACGACCATCGCGCCGGTGGCAGTGGCGACCATGACGAACACCGACAGGCGGTGCGGACGCGCCCAGTGCCACAGCCGCAGGACGGTGCGCAGCGTTCCGGCCGTGGTCCCGGCCGGGGTGTCGGACGGGGTGTCGGACGACGCCGCTGGAGCGTAGGAGTCAGGCGTCGTCACGTTGACCCACGCTACGTCGAGGCACCGACTGTCAGCGACCCAGTTTCCGTACAGCGAACGCGACCCCACCGCGTTGAGTGTCGGGTTACGCGTCGAGTGTCGCCTTACAACTCGACACTCGACGCGTAACCCGACACTCAACGTGGTGGGCGAACGGGTGGGTCGAGAATCAGTCCTGCTTGCGACGCACCCCGAGCAGAATGTCGTCCCAGGACGGCACCTTGACGCGTGCAGCGCGCTCCTCCTCGGACTCCTCGCGCTTGCCGCCGAGGGTGCGCACCGACGACAGCCGGCTCAGCGGACGCGTCGAAGGGTCGGTGATGCCCAGCGGCAGCGGCGGTTCCTCGAAGCCGAGCTCGGACTCGCCGTCGGACAGGAAGCCGAGCTCACGCAGGCCGTCGGCCGGGGCCTCCTGGTCGTAGACGTGCTCGACCGCCGGCAGGGGATCGGTCATCGCCTCCGGCATCGGCGGAAAGGCGACCACGCCCGGCATCAGCGGCGGGGCGCTGACGAGTGCGGCCCGTTCGGGCGGCGCGACGGGTCGGATCGGGCGGTCGCTCAGCAGGTCCGAGGCGGCGGCGTCGAGCGCGGTCACCGACCGGGACGATCGGTGGAAGGCCCACTCGGCGCCGTGCGTGCCCTCGCCCCCTGCCCATCGGCCGCCCTGCCACTCGGCGCGCACGATCCACTCGCCGTCGTCCCGACGCCGCGTGGACCAGGTGACCGTGCTCGCGTCGATGCCGTGTGCGGTGAACCGGTCGTCGACGGCCTCGCCGAACACCACGAGCGTCCCCTCGCCGGCCTCGCCCTTGCTGCGGTGCGCGCGGGCGCGTCGGGCCTCCTCGGCGATGCGAACGCGTTCCTCGAGGACGGGTCCCGCGAAACGCATGATCCGTGCGACGTCGACGCCGTAGAACTCGGCGACCTGCTCGGGTGATTCCCCGGCCCGCACGCGGACCTGGATCTCGCGCGGCCCGACCGTCAGGTCCCGACCCGGCGCGGTTGCGGAAGCGGCGGGTTCGGGGGGCGCTTCAGTCGACGCGGCGGGTTCTGTCGATGCCGTGAGCGCGCGCAGCGCGGCGTCCAGGTCAGGGTCGGGCGCCAGCGCGAACCGATCCGGCCCGTCGGGCCCATTAGCGGCCTCCAGCACCAGGTGGGAGTGGTCGTCGGCGAGACCTACGAGGCGCAGTTGACGCATGGGCTGACGATAGGTCGCCGACGTGGATGCGCCCGGGAGCACACGCCGGGCGGTCTACAGGCGCTCTACTACGTGGTCGACGCACCGGGTGAGGGCCTCGACGTCGTCCGGTTCGACGGCCGGGAACATGCCGACCCGCAGCTGATTGCGTTTCAGCGCCCGGTAGGAGTCGGTGTCGACGATGCCGTTCGCGCGCAGCACGGCGATGACCGTCGCAGCGTCGACCGACGGATCGAGATCGATGGTGCCGACGACGGGACTGCGCAGCACCGGGTCGGCGACAAACGGGGTGGCGTAGGACGACTCGTCGGCCCAGCGGTACAGCCGGCGCGCGGACTCGGCCGACCGGGCGGTGGCCCACGGCAGCCCACCGGAAGCCAGCAGCCACTCGACCTGGTGGGCGAGCATCCAGAGCGTCGCCACGGCCGGGGTGTTGTACGTCTGGTCCTTGCGGGAGTTCTCCAGCGAGAGCATCAGGTCGAGGGTCGGGGGAGCCCAGCGCCCGGCGCGGACCTCGGCGATGCGCTCTATCGCAGCCGGCGAGCACAACGCCACCCAGAGGCCTGCCTCGGCCGCGAAGGCCTTCTGCGGCGCGAAGTAGTAGGCGTCGGCCTGCGCCACGTCGACGGGTACCGCGCCTGCGGCCGAGGTGGCGTCGACGAGCATGAGTGCGCCCGCGTCGTCGGCCCGCTGCACAGGGAGCACCACACCGGTGGACGTCTCGTTCTGCGGCCACGCGTAGACGTCGACGCCCGCCTCGGCGACGAGCGCCGGCGCGCTTCCGTACTCGCTGGTATGGACGCGCGGCTCGCCGAGGAACGGCGCACCCCTCGTCACCGCGGCGAACTTGTTCGAGAACTCGCCGCAGACCAGGTGCAGCGACCGTTCGCGGACGAGGCCGAACGCGGCGGCGTCCCAGAACGACGTCGACCCGCCGTTGCCCAGCAGCACCTCGTAACCGTCCGGGGCGCCGAACAACGTGGCGAGCCCGGCCCGGATGCGGGCGACGAGTGCCTGCACCGGCGCCTGCCGGTGGCTCGTGCCGAGCAGCGACCCGCCGGTGTCGCCGAGCGCGCGAACGACCGACGCAGGCACCTTCGACGGACCCGACCCGAAGCGGCCGTCGGCGGGTCGCAGCGCGGCCGGGATCGTGATGCTCGGTGTGTCCACGGTCCGATCCTTGCACCGCCGGTTCGCGCTTTGCGGCGATGGTCGGACAGCATGGTGTCGTGGACGATCATCTGGTGGGCGACGTCGTGCGCCTCGTCGACACCGCCAGCTTCGGCTGGGCGGGATTGCGCCGCTGGCGGCTCGACCGGGGCAGCGCCGCGGCGTCCGCGGGCGAAGTGCGCCAGGACCCGGGCACGGGCGCTTACCAGCTGCGACGCATGTTCGCCGGCACCGGTCGCATCGCGACCCTGCCGGCAACCTACGACGTGCACGACACCTCCGGGCAGCTGTGGCTGCGGGTCGAGTTGGCCAATGCTCGGCGGGCCCACACGGCGCCGGCAACGGTCAGTTCGAGCAGCGGCCGGCCGGTCGGGGTGGTGCCGTCGGTGCGCAGAGCACCCCTCGGCGCGGGGTTCACCGTCACCGCGCGCGACGGTGCGCCGCTGCTCGTCGTCCCGGCCGAGCGGGGGTTGTCGTGGTCGGCACTTGACCCGGCCGGGGTCCCGGTGGCGCGCGTCGAGCACCTCGCGGTCCCGGCCGGATGGGTCGACCGCAGCCTGCGGGCCGGCTTCGTCGACCGCGCGACCAGCCGCCGCGACGATCCGACGCTGTCCGGCGACGTCATCTCCTTCGAACGCAGCGCGACGGCCCTGCACCGCGCGCTCGTCCTCGGCGTGGCGATCTGCCGAGCCCATCCGCGTAGCTGACGTAGCCGGACACTTCTTCTATCGTCGGTACATGCCCTTGCGTTGGTACACCGTTGTCGTCGATTGCGTCGATGCTTCTGCCCAGGCCGACTGGTGGTCCCTGGTGCTCGACTGGCCAAAGGTCTACGAGGCGCCCGACGAGGTGGTGCTGATTCCCCCGCAGGCGCTGACCCAGAGCGACTCCGTACCACCGATGGAACGGGGGCCCGGCCTCGTGTTCGTCCCGGTGCCGGAGGGCAAGACGGTCAAGAACCGGCTGCACCTCGACCTCGCTCCCCTCGCCGGCGAGGACCAGGCCGAGGCCGTCGAACGGCTGGTCGGCTTGGGTGCCACCCGCAGTGACGTCGGGCAGTCCGCCGACGTCACCTGGGTCGTGCTCGCCGATCCCGAGGGCAACGAGTTCTGCGTGTTGAGTCCCAGGGACTAGCCGAGCACACAGGTCAGGTAGTCGTTGCCGAAAACCCGCTGTGGGTCGAGCTTGTCGCGCAGGGCAACGAAGTCAGCATGCCGGGGGTAGGTGGCGGCGAGCGACGCGGCGTCGCGGTAGTGCAGCTTGCCCCAGTGCGGTCGCCCGTCGACGTCGCAGGCGATCGCCTCGACGGCCCGGAAGTACGGCTCGTGCTCGCGCCGGTGGTACTGGTGCACGGCGAGGTACCCGGTGTCGCGGCCGGTGGCCGTGGACAGCCAGAGATCGTCTGCGGCGGCGAAACGCACCTCGACGGGGAAGCCGATCTGCTCGCTACTGCGGTCGAGCCAGCGCTCGATCTCGGTCAGCACCTGCGGCACGGCCGCGCGCGGCACGGCGTACTCCATCTCGCGGAAGCGCACGGTTCGGGGAGAGGCGAACACCCGGTACGAGCGGTCGACGTAGCCGCGCGCTGACAGTGCTCGCGCCGCGACCTCGTTGACCCGGGGGATGAGTGCGGGACGCCGCGTCGTCAGCCGGTTGACGCCGTCGAAGACGGTGTTCGACAGGAACTGGTCGTCGAGCCACGCGCGCGCCCGGCCGAGCGGCTGGAGCTCGGTGCCGGGCAGGACGCGGTTGTTGCGCTTGGTCAGCACACTGCGGGTGTGCGGGAACCAGTAGAACTCGAAGTGATCATTGCCGGCGACCTCGTCGTCAAGATCGGCCAGCACCGCGTCGAGCGTCGACGGCGCCTCGTTCGCGGCGAGCGCGAAGGCCGGCTCGCACTGCAAGGTGACAGTGGCGATGACGCCTAGTGCGCCGAGCCCGACACACGCCGTGGCGAACAGATCGGGGTCGGCGTCGGCCGAGCAGCGCCGCAGCGAGCCGTCGGCCAGCACGAGCTCAAGCGCGCGGACTTGGGTGGCAAGCCCACCGAGCTTCGCCCCGGTGCCGTGGGTGCCCGTCGAGATCGCGCCGCTGACGGTCTGGACGTCGATGTCGCCGAGGTTCGTCAGCGCGAGGCCGAGCTCCCACAGCGTGTCGTTCAGCTCGTGCAGCCGCGTGCCGGCCAGCACGGTGACGAGCCCGCTCGCGCGGTCGGCGTGTACGACCCCGCTCATCCGGTGCAGGCGCAGCTGAATGCCGTCGGTGGCGCCGATGGCCGTGAACGAGTGGCCGGCACCGATGGCCTTGACCCGCTGCCCGCGCTCGGCCGCACCGGCAACGACGCGCTGGAGCTCACCGACCGTTGCGGGCGTGGCAACTGTGACGTCGGCGCGCACTGTGCCGGCCCAGTTCGTCCAGGTGGTCATGGACTCATTGTCGCGTCGACGGCTCAGACGTGGGCGATGTCGTCCCAGCCCTCGACCTCGGACGGCTTGCGCGGGTCGGGGCCGATGTAGCGAGCCGACGGGCGCACGAGACGACCCGTCTTCTTCTGCTCCATGATGTGCGCCGACCAGCCGGCCGTACGGGCGCAGGTGAACATCGCCGGCATCATGTGCGGCGGCACCTCGGCGAAGTCGAGAATGACAGCGGCCCAGAATTCGACGTTGGTCTCGATGGGGCGGTCGGGGCGACGCTCGCGCAGCTCGGCGAGCGCCGCCTGCTCGAGCGCGTTGGCTGCCTCGAACTTCGGTGCGTCGAGTTCCTTGCAGGTGCGGCGCAGCACGCGAGCACGCGGGTCCTCGGCGCGGTAGACGCGGTGGCCGAAGCCCATGAGGCGGTCGTGTCGGTCAAGGATTTCGGTGACGACCTTCTTCGCGTCGCCGGTTTTCTCGACCTCCTGGATCATCGGCAGCACACGAGCCGGGGCGCCGCCGTGCAGCGGGCCGCTCATGGCGCCGATGGCGCCGGACATCGCGGCGGCAACGTCGGCCCCGGTGGAGGCAATGACGCGCGCGGTAAACGTCGAGGCGTTCATGCCGTGCTCGGCGGCGGAGCAGAAGTACGCGTCGACGGCCTTGATGTGGCGGGGATCGGGATCGCCGCGCCAACGGACCATGAAGCGCTCGACGATGGTCTCGCTCTGATCGATGCGCGATTGCGGGATGGCCGGCGTCGAGAGCCCGCGGGCCGACTGCGCGGCGTAGGACAGTGCCATGACGGCGGCGCGGGCGAGCTGCTCGCGCGCCTCCTCGTCGCTGATGTCGAGCAACGGGCGGTAGCCCCACACCGGGGCGAGCATGGCCAGCGCAGCCTGGACGTCGACGCGGACGTCGCCGGTGTGCACCGGGATCGGGAACGGCTCGGCCGGCGGCAGACCCGGACCGAACTTGCCGTCGACCAGCAACGCCCACACGTTGCCGAAGGTGACGTGCCCGGCGAGATCCTCGATGTCGACGCCGCGGTAGCGCAAGGCGCCGCCGTCCTTGTCGGGCTCGGCGATCTCGGTCTCGAAGGCGATGACGCCTTCCAGACCCGGGCTGTAATCGTCTGCCATTGCCGCGCTCCGCTCAGGTAGTCCTGCTTGACGAGCCCCATTCTGCTCACACCCGGATCTGTCCTGGCGAGTGAGGTGCGAGGATTCAGGGTGATGACTGATCCAGCCGCTCTGCGCCGGCGTTATGCACGCGGTCACCTCGATGACGAGGCCGTTGCCGACGCCTGGTTCCCGCAGCTGCTGGCCTGGTTCGACGAGGCCGTCGCCGACCCCGCCGTTGTGGAGGCAAACGCCGTCCAGTGGGCGACGGTGTCGCCCGAGGGGCGGCCCGCAGTGCGCACGGTGTTGATCAAAGGGTTGGACGAGCGCGGCATCGTCGTCTACAGCAATTACGAGTCTGCGAAGGGCCGCGACCTCGCTGCACACCCGTACGCGGCGGCTGTCCTGGTCTGGCATGCCCACGAGCGGCAGGTGCGCCTGACCGGCGACGTCGAGCAGGTCTCGCGCGCTGAGACCGAGGCCTACTTCGCGTCCCGACCGCGGGAGTCGCAGCTCGGCGCGTGGGCCTCGCCGCAGTCGCAGGTCGTGGAGTCCCGTGCGGCCCTGGACGCCCTGGTGGAGCAGGCCGAGGCGCAGTTCGCGGCCGGGCCGATCCCCGCACCGCCGCACTGGGGCGGTTACCGTCTCGTGCCCGACGCGGTCGAGTTCTGGCAGGGCCGCCCGGGCCGCGTCCACGACCGAATCCGCTTCCGGCTGACCGACGGGACGTGGTTGCGGGAACGACTTGCCCCGTGAGCAAGGTTGATCCGTCGGCGCAGAGCACGCCGGACGAACTCCTGGACCCGGCGCCCGATCCGGCCGAGGCGCCCGACCAGGCCCGCAGGTTGGGTCGCTTGCTGCGCCGGCAGGCCGTCGACACCCGACCGCTGGCGATCCCGGCCTTCAAGCGCCTGCTGATCGGCCAGGGCACGTCGTTCATCGGCTCGATGCTGACCCAGGTCGCGGTGCCGGTGCAGGTGTACGCGATCTCGCACTCGTCGCTCTACGTCGGCCTGGTGGGGTTGGCCGGGCTCGTCCCCATCGTCGTCTTCGGCCTGTACGGCGGGGCGATCGCCGACGCCGTCGACCGCCGCACGCTGTACTTCTGGTCGTCGCTCGGCACCTGGGTCGTGACGCTCGCCCTGCTTGCGCAGACGTTCGCGGGGCTGAACAGCGTCGGGGTGATCCTGGGTTTGGTCGCCGTGCAGTCGGGGTTCTTCGCGGTGGCGTCCTCGGCCCGCGGGGCGATCATCCCGCGCATCGTCGAGCCCGACCTCGTCCCCGCCGCCAACACCCTGAACTTCACCATCGGCAACATCGGTCAGGTCGTCGGCCCTTTGATCGCCGGCGTCGTGGTGGCGTTGCCGCACGGGTTCGAGTACGCCTACTCCATCGACGGGTTGCTGTTCACCGCCGCCCTGTACTCGGCGCTGAAGCTGCCGGCCATCCCACCCGACGGCAAGGGACAGAAGCTGGGGCTGCGCTCGGTCGTCGAGGGGTTGGCGTTCATCGCCACCCGTCCGGTGCTGGTGATGTCCTTCGCGGTCGACATCGCGGCCATGGTGCTGGCCATGCCGCGTGCGCTCTTCCCCGAGGTCGCGGACGACCGCTTCGGTGGCAACGTCGGGCCGCTCTACGCGGCCATCGCGATCGGCTCGGTGGTCGCCGGGTTGTCCAGCGGCTGGATCGGCCGGGTGCGCCGCCAGGGACGTGCGCTGACCATTGCCATCGTCGGTTGGGGCGGTGCCGTGGCACTCGCCGGCCTCGCGCATCAGTTGTGGCTGGCCGTCGTGCTGCTGGCCGTGGCCGGGGCGGCCGACCTCGTCAGTGCCGTGTACCGGCAAACGATCCTGCAGACTTACGCACCTGACGAGATGCGCGGTCGCATGCAGGGCGTGTTCATCGCGGTCGTGGCCGGTGGTCCACGGCTGGGCGACGTACGGGCCGGTGGTACCGCGGCGGTCACCGGGTCGACATTCTCCTGGGTCGGCGGCGGCGTGGCCTGCATGGTCGCGGTGGCGATCGGCGGCGTGGCTGTCCGCTCGTTCTGGCGCTACGACACGAAGACCGCCGGCGAGGTGCCGGTCGACCCGGAGCCGCTACCGTCCACCGCATGAGCTTGTGCGGCACGGTGTGGGTCATCGCCAACGGCAAGCATCGGGCCGAGATCGCCGAGGTCGGCGCCGGACTACGCAGCTACACCCATGACGGCAACGACGTCACCTGCCACTACGGCGACAACGAGCTGCCGCCTAAGGGCTGCGGCACCACGCTCGTCCCGTGGCCCAACCGGATCCGCGACGGCAAGTACACCTTCGACGGCGTCGAGCAGCAGCTCGCGCTCACCGAGCCCGATAAGCGCAACGCCATTCACGGCCTGGGCCGGTGGGCGCGATGGTCAGTGCTCGAGCAGGCCTCCGATTTCGTGCGCCTCGGCCTCGATGTCGTGCCGCAGAAGGGCTATCCGTTCCAGGTGCACGCCGAGGTGCGCTACGGCTTCCGGCCGGACGGGCTCGTCGTCGAGCTGACCGGCCGCAACGACGGCGCGCAGCGAGTGCCGTTCGGCATGGGCTCGCACCCCTACCTGTCGACGCGTGGCGCTTCTCTCGACGACGTGTCGCTGTTGATCCCGGTGGCCGAGACGTTCGAGGTGGACGACCGGCAGGTGCCGGTGGGTCGACGGCCGGTGTCAGAGAACGAGGACTTCCGCGCCAGCGCCGTGCTGGGCGGGCGACGCTTCGACCAGGGCTTCACCGGCGTCGAATTCACTCACGGGGTGGCTCGGGCCGAACTACGCGGCGACGGCTTTAGCGCAACCCTGTGGTTCGGTGACGCGTTCGGGTACGTGCAGGGTTACACCGTCGACGACGTGTCGGCTGGGCAGTCCGGCGTGGCGTTCGAGCCCATGTCCTGCGCCCCGGACGCGTTCAACTCCGGCGACGGGCTCGTCGTCCTCGAACCCGGTGAGACCTGGACCGGGACCTGGGGCATCGTCCCCGGCTGAATCCCGTGACCACTCACCGAGGGACGTCGTTCAGGACGAGCTGCGCCCGGCGCGGGCGGCCTGATACCGCTCGAGCGCGACCAGCCGCTCCTTCTTGTGATCGACGATCGGCTCCGGGTAGTCGACGGGCGGTGCGTCGAGCTCCCAGGGGGTGTGGACGGCCTTGCCCGGGACGTTCAGCAGCTCGGGAATCCAACGCCGCACGTAATCCCCCTGCGGGTCGAATTTCTGGCCCTGCGTGATCGGGTTGAACACCCGGAAGTACGGCGCGGCGTCCGTGCCGGTTCCGGCCGTCCACTGCCAGCCGTGCTGATTGGACGCGAGGTCGCCGTCAACGAGGTGCTTCATGAAGTGCCGGGCACCGTGCTGCCACTCGATGTGCAGGTCCTTGACCAGGAACGACGCCACGATCATTCGCAGCCGGTTGTGCATCCAGCCCAGGGCGAGCAGCTGCCGCATGCCGGCGTCGACGATCGGGAAACCGGTCCGGCCCTGCGTCCACGCCTCGAAGGCCGCGCCGTCGGCGGGGGCGTATTCCATGGTGGCCAGCTCGGGCTGGAAGTACTCGCGTGCGGACTCCGGCCAGGTCGCCAGGATGGTCGCGTAGAAGTCGCGCCACGCGATCTCGCCGCGGTAGGTCTCGTCGCCCGGTCCGAGGTCGGCAAGGATCGTGCGGGGATGGATCGCGCCCCACTTGAGGTACATCGACATCCGGGACGTGCGGTCGAGGTCCGGCCGGTCGCGGTCGTTGCCGTAACCGCCCAGTCCGCCGTCGTGGTACTTCGTCCACGCCTTGCGGGCAGCGTCCTCGCCCGCGTCGGGTAGGTCCATGCCCTCGGGCAACGCCGGGTCGCCGGGGATGTCGATGCCATTCAGCCCGGTGTGCCAGTCGACGCGGCTCGCGATCGGGGTGGCCGGCTTGCGCCACCCGTGCTCCTTCCACGCTCGGTGATAGGGCGTGTAGACCTTGTAGACCTCGCCGTCCTTCTTGGTCAGGCGTCCAGGCGCGACGGCGTACGGCGAGCCCGTGCGCACCAGCCGGACGTCGCCGAGCGACTCTTCCACCGCCTCGTCCCGGGTGCGGCCGTAGGGGCCGAAATCGGCACTGACGTGCACCGAGGACGCTCCGACCTCTTTCGCGACCTCGGGCACCACCTTCACCGGGTCGCCACGACGGACGACGAGCTGGCCGCCGTGCGAGCGCAGGTCCTCGTCCAGTGCCCGCAGGGAGCGGTAGAGAAAGGCCACCCGGGGCGCGCCCGAGGGCTCGAGCAGCGCTGGGTCGAGCACGAAGAGAGCGGCTACTGGCCCGTCGCCGGCCGCCTCGTGCAGAGCGGGATGATCGCCTAGCCGCAGATCGCGCCGGAACCAGAGGACTGACGTCATGGCACCAGCCTGCCCAAGTGACAGGCAGCGACGAACCGGGGAGGGTGCAGGCATGAGTGAATCCGACGACAGCTACGTAGGCACCGAGTTCAGCGCCGATCAGGGCACCAGCGAAACGCTGACCGGGGACAACACGCAGGACCCGCTCGACGCGGGGTACAACCCGCCCGATCGCCCTAACAAGAGCTGGCGCGGCGAGACCGCCGACGAGCTGCGCGAGGGCGAGAGCCTCGACGACCGCCTCGCCGAGGAAGTACCCGAGGTCAGCGAGGCCGACCTCGAGACGGCATTCGAGGAGCCGCGCGCCGGACGCCTGGTTGCCCCGGACGAGGGCGCGCATGCTGACGAGGAGAAGGACGAGATCGCCACCGACGTCGGCCGGGCAGGTTACGCGGCCAGCGCCGAGGAGGCTGCCGTCCACATCGAGGAAGGGTAGGTCGGGGCATGCAACTGACCAAGTTCACCCACGCGTGCATCCGATTCGACGACGGCGACCGCAGCCTGGTCATCGACCCGGGCGCGTTCAGCGAGGTCGAGGCGGCTCTGGACGGCGCTGACGCCGTGCTCATCACCCACGAACACGCCGACCACATCGACACCGACAAGGTGCGAGCCGCCCTCGAACGCGACTCCCGCCTGCGCCTGTGGGCGCCGGCGTCGGTGGCCAAGAACTTCGCCGAGCTCGGCGAGCAGGTGACGACCGCCGAGCCCGGCCAGGCCTTCGACGCCGCAGGTTTCGGCGTACGCACCTTCGGCGGCCAGCACGCCGTCATCCATCCGGCCATCCCGGTGATCAGCAACGTCGGGTACCTGATCGGCGACGCCGTCTACCACCCGGGCGACTCGTTCTTCGTGCCGCCGGTGCCGATCGAAGTTCTTTTTGCCCCGCTGCACGCACCGTGGTCGAAGACCTCCGAGGTCATCGACTTCGTCGTGTCCGTGCGGGCACCGAAGGTGACGGGCCTGCACGATTCGTTGCTCACGTCGACCGGTTTGAACATGGTGCGCACGCTGGTCGGGCAGTTCGGCGGTCAGCACGGCAGCGAGTTCGTCGCGCTGGCGCCCGGCGAGACCATTGATGCCTGAACGCCGTCACCCGATCTTCGACGGTCACAACGATCTCCCGTGGGAGATGCGCGACCAGTTCGGCTACGACCTCGACGCCTACCCGGTCGACGTGCGCGGCGACCGTACACAGACCGACCTGGTCCGACTCGCGGAGGGCGGGGTCGGGGCACAGTTCTGGTCGGTCTTCGTGCCGTGCAACTTGGGCGACCGCTCAGTCGCAGCGACGCTCGAGCAGATCGACTTCGTACTGCGGATGATCGCCCGCTACCCCAACCGGTTGGCGCTGGCGCTCACCGCGGCAGACGTCGAGGAGGCGTTGGCCGACGGGCGGATCGCGTCGCTGATGGGTGCTGAGGGCGGCCATTCGATCGACTCGTCGCTGGCCGTCCTACGCACGATGCATGCGCTCGGCGTCCGCTACATGACGCTCACCCACAACGAGAACGTGCCGTGGGCTGACTCGGCCACTGACGACCCGGTGGTCGGCGGCCTGTCGGACTTCGGCCGTGACGTCGTGCGCGAGATGAACCGGCTCGGCATGCTCGTCGATCTCTCGCACGTCGCCGCCACCACCATGCGCGACGCCCTGGCCGTAAGCACCGCGCCGGTGATCTTCAGCCATTCCTCGGCCCGTGGGGTCAACGACCATGTCCGCAACGTCCCGGACGACGTGCTTGGCGCCTTGCCTACCAACGGCGGCGTCTGCATGGTGACGTTCGTGCCCGCGTTCGTCTCGAACGAGGTGCGGGAGTGGGACGAGGCGGTGCTCGCCGAGATGGCCGAGCGTGGCGAGGACCGGCGCGATTGGCTGGCACACCAGCAGGCGGCCGAGCGTTACGCCGAGCGCGTCCCGGCACCGGTGGCCACGGTGGCCCAGGTCGCCGACCACGTCGAGCACGTCCGCGCGGTGGCCGGCATCGAGCACGTCGGGCTGGGCGGTGACTACGACGGCTGCGCTCCCATGCCTTCGGGTATGGAAGACGTCTCGTGCTACCCGGCGCTCCTGGCCGAGCTGCTCGACCGGTCGTGGTCGGACGCCGACCTCGCCGCGCTGACCCACGGCAACACGCTGCGGGTGCTGCGCGACTCGGAGGTCGCGAGCTGACGCGTCAGCTCGCGCAGACCGCCGGTGTGTCGTTCGGGAACGGCGCGCTCTTCCAGAACTGGGTGAAGATCGTGTCCGTCGTGATGTTTGCGCCGGCTGGCGCGTACAGCTTTACGAGGAACAGCGGCATCGAGCAGAATCCCGTCGTCACGTCGCCGTAGGTGGCGGTTGAGGGCCCTTTGTAGAGCAGACCGCGGCGCATCTGGTCGATCGTCCAGTAGGTCTTGGTGTACTTGCGGTCGTTGACCAGCTCGGCGCCGTAGGCCGCGACGTTTGCTGCGGTGTCGAAGCGGCCGATGTCGACCTCGAGCTTGGTGCCGCTGAGGTCCTTGCAGGCAATCTGGTCCAGCATGCCCGGCGCTGTGCTGACGCCGGTCTCGAGCGTGCACGTCGCACCCTTGTAGGCGTGCTCCGTGTCGTTGGCGTGCGTGCCGACCAGCTCGGTGAACTGGGAGTACTGACTCCACCCCGGGGTGACGACGGTCGAGCTGGACGTCGAGGGTGAGGCGCTTTCGCTGGTACTGCTACTGGCTTCGCCGCTGCCGGACGCCGACGCGGTCGGGCTTGCTGTGCCGCTCCGATCGGCCGACGAGCTGTCGTCGCCGCCTGATGACACCGCGACGATGATGATCACCGCAATGATCACGACGATGGCCGCGATCGAGATCGGGATCAGATTCTTGCGGTTGGCGAAGAACCCGCCGCCTCCGCCGCTCCCCGGGTGTTGCGGGTTGAACGGCGGCGGGCCGCCGGGGCCGGTGACCGAGCGGCCGGGCACGCCGGGCACGCCGGGCACGCCGGAAATGAAACCTTGCGGGCCGGACGGTTGAGCGAACGGACCGCTCGCCGGACGCTGTGGCCCGGACAGCGGTGGCCCGGACGGCGGTGGCCCGGACGGCGGTGGCCCGGACGGCGGTGGCCCGGACGGCGGCCGGGTCATCGGCGGGCCCTGGAAGGCGCTGGCGGTGAAACCACGCTGGATCGGCGGTCCGACCGGTGGCGCGAGCGGCGGCGGCGGTGGGGGCGACGCGACGCCGGCGCCGGTCAACGCGGCCCGGGCGGCGGTCGCGAACTGGCTGGCGGTCTGGAAGCGGTCCCCGGGGTCCTTGGCCAGGCCTCTGCGGATGACGTCGTCGAGCGTCCGGGGCAACCCCGGGACCTCCACGGAAGGCAGCGGCGGCGGCGCGTTCACGTGCGCGTACATCACCTGAAACGTCTCGCCCCTGAACGGCGAGTGGCCGGTCAGGCACTCGTAGAGCACGCAGGCCAACGAGTAGAGGTCCGAGCGGCTGTCCCCGTCGCCCCCGCTGATGCGCTCGGGCGCCATATAGCCGAGCGTGCCGACGGTGCCGGTGGTGGCGGTCAGCGCGGTGCCGCCACCGGCGCCCTCGCTGCGGGCGATGCCGAAGTCGACAAGGTAGGCGAACACGCTCTGCCGGTCGGCCGTCATACCGGTCACCAGCACGTTCGACGGCTTGATGTCGCGGTGGATCAGGCCCAGGTTGTGCGCCGATCCCAGGGCTGCCGCAACCTGCCCGATGATGTCGACCGCGAGCCGCGGCTCCATGGGGCCCTCGTTGGAGATGACGGTCGACAGGTCGACGCCCTCGACGAGGCGCATGTCGAGGAACAGGTGCCCGTTGATCTCGCCGAAGTCGTGGATGGGGATGACATGCGGTTCGTTGAGCCGGGCCACGAGCCGGCACTCGCGTCGGAAGCGGGCCTGAAAGATCTCGTCGCTCGCCAGGTCCTTCGGCAGCCTCTTCAGGGCGACGATGCGATCGCGCTTCGTGTCGTAGGCCCGGTAGACCTCGCCCATGCCACCGCGCCCGATCATCGTCTCGAGGACGTAGTGACCGAACTGCTCCGACACGAGGAACTCCTGGGTTCAGATGGCTGCCGCCCGCGATCCTATGGTCTCGGCGCCGATAGCACCTGACGTCTGCGCCGAGCGCTCGCATCGCTGCGTTCTTGTCGGCGCTGTCGCCATGCGGAACCCCGATGGTGACGCCGAGCCCGCCGCGCACCTTGAACGCGCCCACCGGTGTGTGGTTCTCGTGTTTGACGACGCTGATCGCCGCTGCCCCGCGGGATCTTGTTGCGCCGGTGGCGCCATAGCGTTCGAGAGGCAGCAAGATCCGTCGCAGATACAGTTCGACGGTGACGCGCTACCCGCACCTGCTGGCCCCGCTGGACCTCGGCTTCACCACGCTGCCCAACCGCGTGCTGATGGGCTCGATGCACGTGGGGCTAGAGGACCGGCCGAAGAACCTGCATCGGTTGGCGGCGTTCTACGCCGAGCGGGCGCGCGGGGGTGCCGGGCTGATCGTCACCGGCGGGTTCGCGCCCAACCGCACCGGCTGGCTGCTGCCTCTGGCCGGCAAGCTGACGACTCGGCGCGAGGTCGAGCGGCACCGCGAGATCACCGGCGCGGTGCGCGCCGAGGGCGGCAGGATCGCCCTGCAGCTGCTGCACGCCGGTCGTTACAGCTACCACCCGCTCAGCGCCACGGCGTCGAAGTCGCGCTCGCCGATCACGCCGTTCGGGGCGCGGGGCATGAGCGCGCGGGAGGTGCGTCGAACTATCTCGGACTTCGCGCACAGCGCGGCGCTGGCCCGCGAAGCCGGTTACGACGGCGTGGAGATCATGGGCAGCGAGGGCTACCTGATCAACCAGTTCCTGACCACGCGGGTCAATCGCCGCGACGACGAGTGGGGCGGGTCGTCGGCGAACCGCCGCCGGTTCCCGACCGAGATCGTCCGGCAGGTGCGCGACGCGACCGGCCCGGACTTCATTCTCTGCTACCGGATGTCGTTGCTCGACCTCGTCGAGGACGGCCAGACCTGGGACGAGACGGTAGCCCTCGCGAACGAGGTCGAGGCTGCCGGCGCGACGCTGATCAACACCGGCATCGGGTGGCACGAGGCGCGGGTGCCCACGATCGTCACCTCGGTGCCCCGCGCGGCGTTCACCGCGGTCACCGCGAAGCTGCGTCCCGAGGTGACCATCCCGGTGATCGCGTCGAATCGAATCAACATGCCCGAGACGGCCGAGGAGATCCTGGCCCGCGGCGACGCCGACATGGTCTCGCTCGCTCGCCCATTCCTGGCCGATCCGGAGTGGGTGCGCAAAGCCGCCGACGACCGCAGCGACGAGATCAACACCTGTATCGCCTGCAACCAGGCCTGTCTCGACCACACGTTCAAGCACAAGGTGGCCAGCTGCCTGGTCAACCCGCGGGCCGGTCACGAGACACTGCTCAAGCTATCGCCGGTGCGGCGGGCCAAGCGGGTCGCGGTTGTCGGGGCCGGGCCGGCGGGGCTGGCCACGGCCTGTGCCGCCGCCGAGCGCGGGCACGACGTCGAGCTGTTCGAGGCCGCGGACGAGATCGGCGGGCAGTTCCAACTCGCCCGTCGCATCCCCGGCAAGGAGGAGTTCGCCGAGACCCTGCGCTACTTCACCCGCCGCCTGGAGCTGACCGGCGTCAAGACCCACCTCGGCGTGCGGGCCGGTATCGACGAGCTGGCCGGCTTCGACGAGGTCGTGCTGGCCACCGGCGTCGTCCCGCGCGAGGTCGCCATTCCGGGCGCTGATCGTCCGAACGTCCACAGCTACACCGACGTGATCACCGGCGCGGTCACGGTCGGCGCGCGGGTGGCCGTCATCGGCGCCGGCGGCATCGGCTTCGACGTCAGCACGCTGCTCACCGAGGTCACCGCGCCGGACCGCGACGGCTGGCTGCGCGAGTGGGGCGTCGGCGACCCCGCCGTCACCCGCGGCGGGCTGGCCATACCGGTTCGGCCGACAGCCGCGCGTCAGGTGTTCCTGCTGCAGCGCAAGACGAGCAAGGTCGGCGCGGGCCTGGGCAAGACCAGCGGCTGGGTGCACCGCTCGACGCTCACCGCGTTCGGGGTCGAGATGCTGCGCGGCGTCAACTACGAGCGCATCGACGACGACGGGCTGCACGTCACGGTGCACGGCCGTCCTCGCGTGCTCGAGGTCGACGACGTCGTCATCTGCGCGGGCCAGGAGCCGCGCCGTGAGCTGGCCGATGCCCTGGCCGCAACCGGCGCCACTGTGCACGTCGTGGGCGGCGCCGACGTCGCCGCCGAGCTCGACGCCAAGCGCGCCATCGACCAGGGCACCCGGCTGGCGGCCACCCTGTAACACGGACAGACCCTTCGACGCTGCCGTCCACAGCGGTTATCCACACCTGTGGACGGCGACGGGCGCATTACGGCGCACGCCAGGCCTCTGCGCTGAAACATTCGACCGGCCGATGACGGAGCTCGGCAACGTCGACGCAGGGCCCGTCTTTGCAGGTGTGCAGTGCCCTGAGCGTCAACCGGTACCTGCTGAGGACGCCCGTCGTGGGACACGCGGACTTATTCCGACGGTAACCACCGAAACACTCCCGCGCCTTTGACTCGTTCCTATGGCAACCGCGGACGGACACCGGCACCTCGGGGTCCTGCCCGCGTTTCCGTTCTACGGTGGGCCGCCGATCAGCGCCGACATCAGCGCCCGGGCCACCATCGATGAACTGCTCGCCGACCTCGACCGCGAGGGCACCGAGCGTGCGCTCGTCCTGCCCAACTACGGCGTGCCGGACGTCTCGCTGACGTTCGCCCTCAATGACCTGGTGGTCGAGGCTGCGCAGCGCGACGACCGCATCCGCGCCGGGCTCTACGTGTCGCCGCGGCCGCAGGACGCCGAGCTGACCGCCAAGGCGCTGACCCTGGCCGGCGAGCCGGGCGTCAAGGCTCTGAAGACGACGTTCCTGCTCGGTGGCCACCCCACCGACCCGGAGAGCCTCGAGCAGCTCGACCTGATCTTCGCGGCTGCCCGCGAGCACGACCTGATCGTGCACATCCACACCTCGCCCGGCGCGGCGTCCGACATCGATCAGGTCGGCACCCTGGTCGAGCGCTACGGTGACGACGCCAAGATCCACCTCGTTCACCTGGGTGGCGGCATGAGCGGGCACATGAAGCTCATCGGCGGCCGGTTCTTCGACTGGATCTCGGCCGGCAAGCGCGTCTACACCGACACCAGCTGGGCCATCGGCTTCGCGCCGCGCTGGCTCGCGGCCGAGATCGACAAGCGCGGGCTCGGGGCCGATCGCGTGCTGTTCGCCAGCGACGAGCCGTGGGGCGACTACACCGGTGAGTTCGCCCGGCTGGCCGAGGCCGCCGGCGACGGCGAGCTGTCCCGGCACGTCTTCACCGACAACTTCGCAGCCCTCTACGACTAGCTCACCACCACCCAACCCGAAGGAGCACCATGACCACCACCATCTCCGACCCCGAGGTCGCCGAGAACGCCGAGAAGAGCCGCGCCGAGATACCGCACCCGTCCCTGTCCAAGGGCACGAACCTCTACGGCGGCACGAAGGTCTTCCCGGACTATCAGGCCTCCGAGGGCCAGGCCTGGTTCGCGCTGGTCCACGCCATCGCCCACGAGTCCTCGGTCAGCTTCGTCGCGATCCTGCAGGCCACCCGCGCGCTGCGTAAAGGGTTCGAGTCGGCGTTGTACTTCTACGGGCCGGGCGCGATCAACTGCAACGCCAACCGCGGCTTCCCGACGACCGGTGATGACGCCTTCCCGGGCGAAACCAACATCAACAACGCGCTGGCGACGTTCATCAAGGAGGGCGGCACGGTGTACTGCTGTCGCTTCGGCATGGCCCTGCACGGCATGCGCGAGGAGGACCTCATCGAGGGTGTCATCCCGGCCCACGCCCTCGACGTCCAGGACGCAGTGATCCACTACGCCAACAAGGGCGCCATCATCCAGTCCAACTTCATGGTCTGACGTATGACGTCGACCTCGTTGCGTTCCGACCTCGCCGTGTGCGGCGTGGCGGTCGACGCACCCGTGCACCGCGAGGGTGGGGCCGGCCCGTCGGACGACGGGCACGTCCTGCTCGGCGGTGTCGGTACCGCCCTGCCCATCGTGGCCAAGAGCAAGTACCGGGTACGCGAGGGTCGGCTGCTGCTGGACGGGGCCGACCTCGGCCTCGACGTCACGCCCGTCGCCCGTCCGCACTTCTACGATCTGCGGACGGCCGACGGCGTGCCCTACGAGAAGATCGCCCGGCTGCACGGCGCCAACGTGCTGGCCACCACGGTCGTCCAGACGTGCATCCGCTACGCCGAGGCCGAGCGGTGCCGGTTCTGTGCCATCGAGGAATCGCTGACGGCCGGCGCCACCACCGCGGTCAAGACGCCCGAGCAACTGGCCGAGGTCGCCGAGGCTGCAGTCCGGCTCGACGGCGTCACCCAGATGGTCATGACGACCGGCACGTCGGCCGGTCGTGACCGCGGAGCGCGCCACCTCGTGCGCTGCGTCAGGGCGATCGTCGACCGGGTGCCCGGGTTCCCCATCCAGGTGCAGGTCGAGCCGCCCGCCGACCTCGCCGTGCTGCAGGAACTGCGCGACGCGGGAGCGGTCAGCATCGGCATCCACGTCGAGTCGATGGACGATGACGTGCGGCGGCGTTGGATGCCCGGCAAGGGCTCGGTGCCCATGGCCGAGTACCGCGCGGCGTGGGCCGAGGCGGTGCGGGTCTTCGGCCGCAACCAGGTGTCGACGTACCTGATCGTGGGGCTGGGGGAGGACCCGGACGAGTTGGTGGCCGGTGCCGCCGAGCTCATCGCCATGGGCGTCTACCCGTTCGTGGTGCCCTACCGCGCCATCGCCGGCACGCTCGCCACCGAGATCGACGGCGCCACCCCGCCGCCGGCATGGTTGGTCGCTGACGTCACCTCCCGGGTCGGCGAGCTGCTCGCCGACGCCGGCATGCTCGGTGCCGACCAGAAGGCCGGTTGCGCGGCCTGCGGCGCCTGCAGCGCCCTGCAGACGGCCGGCGGCTGACCCGTGACCACGCACCTGCCCTCGCGCACCACCCCCTCCGCTGATCAACAGCGCGAAACTGTCGTCAGCGGACGTTTTGGCGCTGTTGATCACAGAGGGGGGGACACGATCGGATCGGTGCTGTCCGGTCCGGGGCACGTGACAGCGCCGGCCTGGACAATCGCGGTGGCCGAGCACGACGCGGACCTTGCGGCCTACCGCACCGTGCGCCGCGACGTGTTCGTCACGGAGCAGGGCTTGTTCGCGGGTTCTGATCACGACGACGTCGACGACGACCCGCGTGCGGTGGTGCTGGTCGCTCGCGCTCCTGACGGTGCGGTACTCGGTGGCGTCCGCCTTGCGCCGGCCACGACGCCAGACCTCGGCTGGTGGATCGGGGCGCGCCTCGTGGTTCGGCCCGACGCCCGGCGGTTGATCGGCGTCGGTGCCGCGCTGGTCCGTGCCGCCTGTGCACACGCCGAACGGGTAGGAGCGCTGCGTTTCGAGGCCTGCGTGCAGGCGGCGAACGAGCCGCTGTTCCGGCGGCTAGGTTGGACGCGCCTCGACGACACCCAGTTCGCCGGCCGGCCGCACGTGCGCATGCGCTGGCCGATCGGGCGCTTCGCTACCCAGGCCCGCTCGACCAAATCCGCGCTCGGTCCGCTGCTGGCCGGACTGCACCTCGGCGGCCCAGGGTTCGTCGGCGACGACGGCGCCCCCGTTCCTGGTTGCGACCTCGTCGCCGCCTGCGACGCGATCGTCCCCTCGCTCGTCGAGCGCGATCCCGAATGGGCGGGCTGGTGCGGTGTGCTCGTCAACGTCAACGATCTGTCAGCCATGGGGGCTGCGCCGGTCGGCCTGCTCGACGCGATCGGGGCGCGCGACGCCAGCTTTGCAGCCCGCGTCGTGTCCGGGTTGCGTAACGCCGCGCAGGCATGGGGCGTGCCCGTGCTCGGCGGCCACACCCAATTCGGCGTCCCTGCGGCGTTGTGCGTCACCGCGCTCGGTCGAACGGACCGTCCCGTCCCGGCCGGTGGCGGGCGTCCCGGCCACGCTGTCACCGTCACCGCCGACCTCGGCGGCTCGTGGCGGCGCGGGCACACTGGCCGGCAGTGGGACTCGACCACGGTGCGCAGCACCGCGGAACTGCAAGCGCTCGGCGGCATGGTGGCCGCCACCGCGCCGCCCGCGGCCAAGGACGTCAGCATGGCCGGCCTGGTCGGCACGCTCGGCATGCTGGCCGAGGCCAGCGGCTGCGCCGCCGTTCTCGACGTCGCGGCCGTCCCCACCCCGGCCGGCGCGGGCACGGCCGACTGGCTGTCCTGCTTCCCCGGCTTCGCCATGATCACCGCCGACGAGCCCGGGCGCGACGTCGCGCCCTGCGGCCCCGCGGCGTCCGCCGTCTGCGGCGGCCTTGTTCCGGGCGCCGGCGTGTCGCTGCGCTGGCCAGACGGCGAGACCACCGAGGGCATCGCGGCCGGGGTCACCGGCCTCGGCCCCGCCAAACCAGGAGTCAACCAATGACAGAGACCAGAGTCGCCGCCGTCGCGGCCAACTTCGGACGGGACCTCGACGACGCGTTCGCGCGCATCGAGGTCATCCTCGACGACGCCCGCGCGCGCGGCACCCAGCTGGTGGTGTTGCCCGAGGCGACGCTCGGCGGGTACCTCGCCAACCTCGACGGTGCCGGTGACGTCTCACTGCCGCCGGCGCTGGAGGTCGACGGGCCGGAGGTGCAGCGCCTGGCCGCGCTGGCCGGCGACCTCGTGGTCACGGCCGGGATGTGCGAGGCGGACGGCGAACGCCGCTTCAACACCGCCATCGCGGTGCATGGCGCCGGCGTGCTGGGTGTGCACCGCAAGGTGCACCAGCCGCTTGGCGAGGGCGCGTCCTACGCCGCGGGCGAGGCATTCGACGCCTTCGACACCCCGGTCGGACGGCTCGGGATGATGATCTGTTACGACAAGGCCTTCCCCGAGGCGGCCCGCGCGATGGCCGTGGACGGAGCGCAGATCCTCTGCTGCATGTCCGCCTGGCCGACCGCGCGCACGCAGTCCACGCCCGACATCGCCGACGACCGCTGGGCGCGTCGCTTCGATCTCTACGACCGGGCCCGCGCCTTGGAGAACCAGGTGCTGTGGGTGTCGGCGAACCAGGCCGGCACGTTCGGTGACCTACGCTTCGTCGCCTCGGCCAAGGTCGTCGACGCCGGCGGCGACGTCCTCGCCACCACCGGCTACGAGGCCGGCGTTGCGTACGCGAGCGTCGATCTCGACGGAATGCTCGATGGCGCGCGGCGGCACATGTTTCACCTGCGCGATCGCCGACCCGACGCGTACTCATTGGTCGGCGTATGAGCGACGCTTGCGGAGCGAAGCAATGTCATCGCGTCTCTGCATGCCCGAACGGAGTGAGGGCATGACCACTCGGATCCCCGTCGTCATCGTCGGCGGGGGCCAGGCCGGGCTGGCGGTCAGCTGGTACCTCAAGCGCGACGGCATCGAGCACGTGGTGCTCGAGCGCGACACGCTCATGCACACCTGGGCCGACGCGCGGTGGGACACCTTCTGCCTCGTCACGCCCAACTTCCAGTGTCGGCTGCCGGGCTACGCCTATGACGGGGCCGAGCCGGACGGCTTCATGATCCGCAAGGAGATCCTCGAGTGGCTCGCCGGCTTCGTCGCGAGCTTCGACCCGCCGGTGCACGAGCACACCACGGTGACGTCGGTGCGTTCTGTAGAAGGCGGTTTCGACGTCCGCACCATCGACGACAACTACCTTGCCGAGCGGGTCGTCATCGCCACCGGCGGCTACCACACGCCGCAGATTCCGCGCATCGGCGAACGGCTGCCGTCCGGCGTCGAGCAGGTGCACTCGTCGGCCTACCGCAACCCCGAGGCGCTGCCCGACGGACCGGTCCTCGTGGTGGGTACCGGGCAATCCGGCGCGCAGATCGCCGAGGACCTGCTGCTCGCCGGGCGTCAGGTGCACCTGGCCGTCGGCAGGGCGCCGCGGTTCGCGCGTCGCTACCGCGGGCGCGACGTCATCGCCTGGCTCGAGGACACCGGTCACTACGACAAGCCGGTCACTGACAAGCCGGTCGAGGAACGTACGCAGGACAAGACGAACCACTACGTCACCGGCCGCGACGGTGGCCGCGACATCGACCTGCGGGCGTTCGCCCAGCAGGGCATGACGTTGCACGGCCGGTTGCTCGACGTCGCCGACGGCGCGCTCTGCTTCGACGCCGACCTCGAACGCAGCCTCGACGGCGCCGACGAGGTCTACAACGGCATCAACCACCTGATCGACGAGTTCATCGCCGGGCAGGGCATCGAGACCCCCGACGGGCCATCGACATACCATCCGGTATGGCGGCCCTACGGCTACCGCGGCTCGCGGCTGCCGGCGGCCGATCTCGCGGCCGTCGTCTGGGCTACTGGCTTTACGCGCGACTACCGCTGGCTGCACGTCCCGGTCTTCGACGGCGCCGGGCATCCGCAGCACGTTCGCGGCGTCACGCCTGTCCCTGGCGTCTACTTCGTCGGGCTGCCCTGGCAACACACCTGGGGGTCGGGACGCTTCGCCGGAGTCGACATCGACGCCGCGCACGTGGCTCAGCACCTGGGTGCCGCCGTCCCGGCACCGGACGCCGTGACGGCCACGGTCTGACGCGTGCCCACGCCCCGCTCCCAACGACTCGCGGCGGCCTCGGCCCACTTCGGGCGTGACCTGCCGCGGTCGGTCGAGCGGATCGGCATGGTCATCGCCGCCGCTCGCAAGGCCGAGGCGTCGCTGCTCGTGCTGCCCGACGCTGCGCTCGGCGGCTACCTGGCCGACCTGCGGTCACCCGATCCGGACGCGCTGCCCCCGGCGATCGCCCCAGACGCGCCGGAGTTCCGTCGCGTGATGGCCATGGCCGGCGACATGGTCGTCTGCCTCGGCTACTCGGAGCAGTCCGACGGGCAGCGCTGGAACTCGGCGATCTGCCTCTCCGGCGATGGCGTGCTCGGCCGCTACCGCAAGGTGCACCAGCCGCCCGGCGAGGCGCTCGTGTATGCGTCGGGCGATCGGATCGCCGCGTTCGACACCCCGGTCGGGCGGATGGGGATGTTGATCGACTACGACAAGACGTTCCCCGAGGCGGCGCGGACGTTGGCCCTGGACGACGCGCGCATCGTCGCCTGCCTGTGCGCCTGGCCGGCCTCGTTCACCCAGCGGGCGCCGCGCCTGACGCAGGATCGGCAGTCGCGGCTGTTCGACCTGTACGACTGCGCACGGGCGGCCGAGAACCAGATCGTATGGGTGTCCTCGAACCAGACGGGTTCGACGGGCGGATTGCGCTTCCTCGGCCAGTCGAAGGTCGTCGGACCCGGCGGGGACGTGCTCGCGCGGACGTGGGCCAAGGCCGGTCTTGCCGTGGCCGAGCTCGACGTCGACGCCGAGATCGAGCGGGCTCGGCTGGTGCTGCACCACCTGCAGGAGCGACGCCCAGATCTGTATGCGGACAAGTGAGCATGCGGGTCGCGCTACTCACGTACTCGTCCAGGCCGCGCGGCGGGGTTGTGCACACGCTGGCCCTCGCCGAAGCGCTCGCGGCCCGCGGGCATCGCGTCGACGTGTGGTCGCTGGCGCGCGGCGGCGACGGGGGGTTCTTCCGGCCCGTCCATCCGTCGGTGGGCATCCGGCTCGTGCCCTTCCCTGACGTGCCGGACGAGGGTGTCGGGCCGCGCATCCTGCGCTCGATCAGCACGCTCGGCGCGGCGTTCGAAGGCGACTACGACGTCGTGCACGCCCAGGACTGCATCAGCGCCAACGCAGTGCCGGACTGCGTACGCACCATCCACCACCTAGACCAGTTCACGACGCCCGAGCTCGCGGCCTGTCACGAACGGGCCATCATCCGCCCGCGCGCACACATCTGCGTCTCCGCTGCGGTGGCCGAGGAGGTGCGTGCCGGCTGGGGCATCGAGGCGACGGTCATACCCAACGGTATTGACGGGTCACGGTTTGCGGCAGCCGAGTCCGACACCGCGGGTCGCGAACGGTGGGCGGCGCGGCTCGGACGCTATGTGCTGGCCGTCGGCGGGATCGAACCGCGCAAGGGCAGCGAGGACCTGATCAACGCAATGGCGTTGGTGCAGCGGCGTGATCCGGGGCTGCGACTCGTGGTCGCCGGCGGCGAAACACTGTTCGACTACCGCGATTACCGCGCACGGGTGCTCGGCCGCGCGGCCGACCTCGGTGTGGTGCCCGAGCTGCTCGGCCCGGTGCCGCACGAGGACCTGCCGTCGCTGGTGGCGCAGGCTTCGGCGTTCGCGTTCCCTTCGGTGAAGGAGGGTTTCGGCATGGCGCCCATGGAGGCGCTGGCCGCGGGTGTCCCGGTGGTCATGCGCAACCTGCCCGTGCTGCGCGAGGTGTTCGCCGGCTCGGTGGCGTTCATCGGTAGCGAGTGGGAGCTGGCTGCCGAGCTGCTGCACGCCACCAGCGCTCCTGACGTCCACCGCATCGAGGTCGGCCGTAAGGTCGCCGCCCGGCACACCTGGCGCGCCGCCGCCGTCGCTCACGAACGCTTCTACGCCGCCCTGCCCAAGCGCGGGTTGGGGGTCAGGTGAAACGGCGTAGGCGCAGGCTGTTGCTCACGACGAACACCGAGCTGGCGGCCATCGCGGCACCGGCGATCACCGGGTTCAGCAGCCCGAACGCGGCGAGCGGCAGCGCCGCGACGTTGTAGCCGAACGCCCAGACCAGGTTGCCCTTGATCGTGCGCAGCGTGACCCGGGCCAACCGGATCGCCACCGCGGCCGAGCGCAGGTCGCTGTGCACCAGCGTCAGGTCCGAGGCCTCGATGGCCACGTCCGACCCGCTGCCCATCGCGATGCCCAGATCGGCGGCGGCGAGCGCGGCGGCATCGTTCACGCCGTCCCCGACCATGGCCACCACCCGCCCCTGCGCGCGCAGCCGCGACACCTCGGCCACCTTGTCCTGCGGCAGCAGCTCGGCGATTACCTCGTCGATGCCGACCGCGTCCGCGACGGCCTGCGCCGCCTGCCGGTTGTCGCCGGTGAGCAGTACCGGCGTCAGACCCAGCGCGCGCAGTTCGCGGACAGCAACCGCGCTGGTCGGCTTCACTGCGTCACCGACGACGAGGACGCCGCAGACCACGCCGTCGACCGAGACGAACACGGCCGTCCGCCCGTCCGTCTCGACGTGCGGCGGTGCGTCGCCCTCGACGAACGACGCTTGCCCGACGCGCACCGACCGGCCGTCGACGACGCCGCGCACGCCGAGCCCCGGCGTCTCCGTGACGTCGGCGACAGCCGGCAATCCGCCGAACCGCTCCGCAGCAGCGCCCGCGATTGCCTGCGCCACCGGATGTGTACTAGCCGCCTCGAGCGCACCGGCCAGCCGCAATACCTTGTCCGGTGCCTGAACGTCGTGCAGTGTCATCCGCCCGGTAGTGACCGTGCCCGTCTTGTCGAGGACGACGGTGTCGATCCGGCGGGTGCTCTCGAGGATCTGCGGACCCTTCACGACGATGCCGAGCTGCGCGCCGCGTCCCGTGCCCACCATCAGCGCGGTCGGCGTGGCCAGCCCGAGCGCGCACGGGCAGGCGATGATCAGCACCGCCACCGCGGCGGTGAACGCGGCGTGCGCGCTGCCGTCGAGGGCCAGCCAGAGCCCGAAGGTGACCACCGCCAAGGTCAGGACAACCGGCACAAATACAGCCGAAACCCGGTCGGCCAGTCGCTGCACCTCGGCCCGGCCGTGCTGGGCCTGCTCGACGAGCCGCGCCAACTGGGCCAGCTGCGTGTCGGCACCGACGCGCGTCGCCGTGACCACGAGTCGTCCGCCGACGTTGATTGTCGCCCCGACCACCGCGTCGCCGGGACCGACCTCGACCGGCACCGACTCACCGGTGACCAGCGCGGCGTCGACGGCGGACGTGCCCTCGTCGATCACTCCGTCGGTGGCGATCTTCTCGCCCGGCCGGACGACGAAGCGATCTCCGACCACGAGCGAGGTGACCGGGACGCGCTGCTTCCGGCCGTCGCGCAGCACCGCGACGTCTTTTGCGCCGAGGTCGAGCAGCGCCCGCAACGCAGCGCCCGAGCGTCGTTTGGCACGCGCCTCGGCGTAACGCCCGGCGAGCAGGAAGGCGGTGACCGCGGACGCGACCTCGAGATAGATGTCGTCGCCGCTGGACGCGACGAACGAGAACGACATGTGCATGCCGGGATGCCCGGCGTCACCGAAGAAGAGCGCCCAGAGCGACCACCCGAACGCGGCCAGGACGCCCAGCGACACGAGCGTGTCCATGGTCGTGGCGCGGTGGCGCAGGTTGGCCGCCGCCGCGCGGTGGAAGGGCCATGCGCCCCACACCACCACCGGCGCGGCAAGGGTCAGAGCGAGCCACTGCCAGTTGCGGAACTGGAACGCCGGCACCATCGACAACAGCAGGACGGGCAGTGCCAGGCCGCTGCTGACGAGCAACCGCTGCAGCAGCGGGTCTCCCGCGGACTCCTCGATCATCGGCTCGACGGTCGGCACGGCGGCCGAGTAGCCGATGCTCTCGACGACCCCGACAAGGTCCGCGACGCCGACCGTGTCGGGGTGATCGACGAACGCCTTCTCAGTGGCGTAATTTACCGACGCGGTGACGCCGTCGAGCCTGTTCAGTTTCTTCTGGATCCGCGCCGCGCACGAGGCGCAGGTCATCCCGCCGATCTCGAGCTCGACGGACTGCGTCACGGCGCATCAAGCAGCCGGTACTCGCCGGCCTCGTCGAGGGCGGCCGTGAGCTCCTCGTCGGTGAGCGGCCGCTCAGCGGTGACCGTGACCGTCGAGGTGCCCTCTGGTTCGAGTTCGACGGCCACCCCCGTGACGCCGTCGAGCGCGCGCAGCTCTTCACTGACCGCAGCCACGCAGTGCTGGCAGGTCATGCCGGTGACCGACAAGGTCTGGGTGCTCATGGCAGGTCTCCTTCGACCTCAGGACCGGACGAGTCGCGAGATCGCGGCCGACGCCTCGGTGATCTTGTTCTCGGCCTCGTCGCCGCCCTGGGCGATGGCGTCAGAAACGCAGTGCGCCAGGTGCTCCTCGAGCAGCGACAGCGCGAACGAGTCGAGAGCTCGTTTGGCAGCCGACACCTGCGTCAACACGTCGATGCAGTAGGTGTCGGACTCGACAAGCCGTTGCAGGCCGCGGATCTGCCCCTCGACGCGGCGCAGCCGGGTGACGTGCGCCTGCTTGTGCGCGGCGTAGCCCGGGGTGGCGTGGTCGGTCATCGTCGGCCTCGTTTCAATACCTGGTAGGGGTATGCCGACAACTGTAGTCGGTTGGGCGGCGGGGTGTACGGGTAGGCCATGGCGGTACGCGTTTCCTATGGTTACGGAGTGCCAGATGAGCGGCGAGACCCAGAAGGCCGGCGAGGGCCTCAGCGACGAAGAGATGGTCGCCCAGGTGAACGAGCAGACGCCGAGCGAGGAGCACTACAAGGACGTCTTCGAGCGCGAGAAGGACGGCGTCACCACCGACACCGAGGCAGCCAAGGCCTCAGCGGACGAGCTGCAGGGCGACTGAGCTCCTGCCGCGGCCGCACGAGCCGCCGGTCACTGGTCCGCCAGTGACCGGCGGCTCTCGTGCGTTGCGAACTGGCGCGGTCGTCGTCACCGTCGCCCTGGCGTGCCTGACGGCCTGCACCTCGACCACCGCCGGCTCGGGCGCAACGTCTCCGGCGCCGTCGCCTGCCGCGCCGTCGAGCCCGGCCACCGGGACGCCGCCGGCATCGCCAGCCACCTCGACCCACGCCAGTAGCAGCGCCGCGCCGGTGCCGAAGCGTCGCCTGACCGTCACCGGTAGCACCACAACGGTCAGGTACAACGTCACCGTGTGGGACAGCGATGACATCGCCGACTGCTCGACCCACGCCTACGGCACGGCAATGATCCGCTTCCTCGGCGCCCACCCTTGCCGCAGCGCGCACCGGGTGCTGGCCACCCTGCCGCTGAACGGCCGTACGGTGGCGCTGTCGGCCATCACCACGAGCTTCCCAGGCACGCCCGCGGATCCGTACGGCACCACAGAGATGTTCATCAAGCTCGAGCAGGCCGACGGGACCGGCGCGGTCAACGACCTGTTGCGTGAGGGCGGCACCCTGCCCGGCGCGAACGCCATCCCGTCCGACGAGGCCTTCAGCGTCGTGAGCCAGGACGCCGGGGTCACCGTCTTCGACGCCTGGTACTTGACCGGGCGAACGATGGATCAGGCTCCCGCGCTGGTGAAGCTCGAGCAGGATCTGTTCCTGACACCGTTCACCAGCGCGTAGTTCAGTCACCGCCCCGGGCGACGAGGTCCTTGGTGCGGATGGTCAGCAGCGCGATGACGCCGGCGGCGAGTACGAGGATCGCCGCGACGAGCAGGATGTGGTTCAGGCCGTCGGCGAAGGAACTCGTCGAGATCTCCTGCACCTTGGCGCGCTGGTTTGCGGGCAGTCGACCAGCCACCCGACCCACCTGACCGGCCTGCACGGCAGCGGCCAGCTGGGCGCCCTTGCCCTGCAAGCCGGGCACGCCGCTCACCAGGGCCATGACATCGTCCTTGACCTTGCTCGAGAACAGGGTGCCGAGCACTGCAATGCCGGTAGCGATGCCGACCTGACGGAACGTCGAATTGATGCCGGAGGCCATGCCGGCGCGCTGGGGCGTGACGACCCCGATGGCCGTGGATGCCAGGGGCGGGTTGACCATGCCCACGCCGAATCCGGCGAGGAGCAGGCCGGGCACGAGATGCGTCCACTCGGTCGAGGCGTCGAGGCCGCGCATGAGCAGCAGCCCGATTCCCACCATGAGCAAGCCGGGCCCAATGAGGAAGCGGATCGGCACCCGCTCGGTGAGCCGGCCGGCGATGGTGGACGTCACCAGGATGCCGCCGCTGAGCACGAGCAGGCGCAGGCCGGTCTGGAAAGCGTTGTAGCCCAGGACATCCTGGATGTAGAGGGTCAGGTACAGCAGCAGGGCGAAGATCGACGCGCTGAGCCCGAAGGCGGCGACCGCGCCGCCGGTGAACGTCGGTTTGCGAAACAGCGACAGGTCGAACATCGGCTGTTTGAGGAGCGCCTCGACGACGACGAACGCCACGAGCAGCACGCCGGCCGCAACAAGTGCGCCGATGACGGTGGGATCCGAGAACGACTTCTGATTGGACTCGATGAGCCCGTACACCAGCGCGGCAAGACCGACCGAGAACAGCACAAAGCCTAGCCAGTCGGGCCGGGGGCTGTGCTCGAGCTTGGACTCACCGACCTTGACCAGCGTCAGCACGACCGCGGCGACGCCGATCGGCAGGTTGACGAAGAAGATCCACCGCCACGACAGCCCGGACGTCTGGGCGCCGCCGAGCAGCGGACCGATGGCTACGGCCAGACCGGTGATCGCACCCCAGACGCCGAAAGCGACGCCGCGGTCCTTGCCGCGAAATGCGTTGGCCAGCAGGGCCAACGAGACCGAGAACATGATCGCGCCACCAACCCCCTGCAGACCACGGGACAACTGCAGGAGCAGGGTGTCGGACGCGATCCCGCACAGAAACGAGGCGATCGTGAAGATCGTCAACCCGATGACGTACAGGAGCCGGCGACCGAACATGTCGGCCAGGCTGCCGGCGGTCAGCAGCAGGGCGGCCAGGGTGAGCGCGTACGCGTCGACGACCCACTGCAGGTCGGAGAAGCTCGACTTCAGCGCGGTCTGGATGTCCGGTAGAGCGACGTTCACGATCGTGACATCGAGCAGCAGCATGAACGTGCCCAAGCAGACGGCCACTAGGGTGACCCACTTGTTGCCGTTGCCGTTGCCGCTTTCGCTTTCGTTGCCGCCACGGCCCGGGTCGGCGGACGGCTCGTGCGCGTGCCCGTCGATCAGGTCGGCGACGGCGATCGAGGTGTCCGACGGTGTGTGCTTGCCCGGCTCCAGCCCATTACCGACGGCGATGCCCGGTGCGCTGTGCGCCGGGTTCTGCGAGTTGGTTGATGAATCCACGTCAGCGAACTACCCGTGCAACAGCTGTGGGTACCCGTCCGTGGCGCGACCCACCCCGGCCGGTTTCTCAGGCGGCGCGACGCCGGTCAGCTGGCCGCCGACCAGTCACCCATCTCGCTGCTCGTGACGCCGCTCTCGCCGGTGCCCAGGACCGGGTGCAGTTCGAGAGCGGGGGAGTAGCGCGAGGCCGGCGTCTCGCGGCCGAGCGCCTCGGCCATGGCCCGGACATAGTGCGGCGCGCCACCACAACATACCCCGACGTACGCCACGCCGAGTGCGGCTGCATCGCGGGCGAAGTCAGCCATCTCGAAGCGCGTGAGGGCAGCGCTCTCGAGCTGGATGGGGAACATCCGCGAACCGTCGGCCGACGTCAACGACTCGAACGCCGGTACCACCGGCGAGGTGCGGTAGGGCACCGGCTGCGCCGCGATCGGGATGTCGACAGCTGCGCGCAACTGCTCGAGCATCGGCATCATCGTGACCGGCCCACGGGAGCAGTTGAACCCGACAACTGCCGCGCCATGGTCAGCCAGGATCCGACAGGCCTCGATGTAGTCGTAGCCGTCGTACGTCGTCGTCGGTTGCACGCTCGCAAAGGTGACCAGGGCGGGCAGCCCGTACTCCTGGCAGACCTCCAGACCGATGAGCGCCTCACCCAGGAAGTCGTTCGTCTCGCTGATGACGAGATCGACACCCTCTTCGACGGCCCAGCCGAGCTGTTCGCGGTACTGCGCCCGCACCACCTCGCCGGACACCTTCGGATTGGCCGGGTCGTAGCACCAGGTGTTGCAGATGTTGCCGGCCACAAGCGCGCCACCCTCCCTCGCGATCTCGTTGGCGATGCGTACGGCCTGGCGGTTCAACTCCTCGAGATCGCCGTCGCGGCCGACATCGCGCAACTTCTCGCGGTGCGCGTAGTAGGTCAGCGCGACCATGACGTCGGCGCCCGCGCGCAGGAACTCGCGGTGCAGCTGACGCAGTGCGTCGGGCGCGTCGAGGATGACCTCGGGGACGTACGGGCCGGCCTTGACGTAGCCGCGGCGTTCGAGCTCGAAGACGTAGCCCTCGGCGCCGACGAGCGGGCCTGCGGCGAGACGCTCGGCGAACGTGGTGGAAGACGGTCGGTTCACAGCACAGCCTCCAGGTCGGATGTGGGGTGGTCCTCTGAGCCCGCGGTCAGGAACCGAGCGGGGGCACTGAATCGATCAGGGTCGAAGCGGGAGACGTCGTAGACCGTGCCGCCCTGCAGGGCGAGCTGGAACAGCACGCGGCCGATCCAGGGGGCGAACTTGTATCCGGTGCCACGCCAGCCAACGCCGACGTGGACGCCAGGCGCCCCGGGTACTGCGCCCAGCACGAAATCGTCGTCGGCGACGAGGTCGTAGTCGCACTGGTCGACGTCCAGGACGTCCGAGGACGAAGCCGACGACAGACCAGGCATGACCTGCTCGACGAAGTCGGCGATGTCGCGCACGCCGGTGCGGTCGCGCGGGATGTCCGGTGGGTTGTAGTAGCCGACCTTCACCGCGTCGATGACGCCCGGCACGATCGGGTGCACGTACACACCGGTGTCGAGATAGGCGATCACCGGCATGACGTCTGACGTGTAGCGCGCACGATCCTCGGCCGGCGGTACGAAGTACTTCGCCTCGCTCGGTCGGTCCTTGGTGATCGGTACCTGCAGCGTGCAGCCCTCGATGCGGGACAGCACGTCGTTCGTGCCATGCCCGGCGGTGATCACAACGCTGCGGGCCACGAACTCGCCGGCGTCGGTCTGCACCCGCCACAGCTCGCCGTCGCGGACCAGCGCACTGGTCGAAACCCGCTCGTGGACCGACACCTTTCGGCCGTGCAACGTGGCGACCAGCGTCTCGGTGACCGCGGCGAGGTCGACGAGTCCGGCCACCGGGTCGAGGTGGGCCAGGTCCGCGGACAGATAGGGGTAACGCTCGGCGATCTGCCCGGGCTCGAGCACCTCGAGCGGCATGCCGATAGCGGCCAGGACATCGGTCGTCAGCTGCGCGTACGTCTGGTCGAGCTCGGGCGTGACGCTGGACTTGGCGATGTTCATACAACCGCAGCGCACGAGCACCGAGCGTCCCGTGGCCCGCTCGAACTCGGTCCAGAGCGTGATCGCGTCGTCGGCGAAGCGCGCGTACACGGCGTCGAGGTAGTCCTTGCGGTACGAGCGGGTGCGTCCGAATGACGCCGTCGTCGGATCGCCGATCTCGCCCCGCTCGAGCACCGTGACCCGGCTGAACGTGGCGGAGGCGTGGTAGGCCGTGAACAGGCCCATCACCCCGCCGCCGATGATCAACAGATCTTGGACGTCCTCAGAGTCGTAGGTGGTCACGAGAAGTCCTCCAGGGGTCGTAGTTCGTCGGCGTAGGACACCGACGTCCGGCGCAGCAGGCCCGACGCGCTGACGGCGTACTGGCCGAGGCGCCACAGCGGCGGCGAGTAGGCGTGCACACTCACGGCCTGGCCGGTGCCGTCGGCTCGGGGCGCGCCCGTCAGCCGGTGGATGTGGTCGGGGCCGAAGCTGAACGCTTGGCCGTCGTCGACGGCCGTCTCGAAACTGTCCGCCCCGACGGCAAGGTTGTGCTCGAGCAATCGCCCGCGGACGACGGCGACCGCGCCGGAGGAGATGTCGTGGTCGTGCCAGCCGGTGTCGTTGCTCGGCGTCCAGCACAGCAGCCAGACGTCGACGTGGGTGTCGCGGTGCAGGCAGACGTAGTGCCGGTGGTCGTCGTCGAAGGCAACGTTGTCGCGCCACAGTTCGGGGTGCGTCGCGATCGACGCCACGAGACGCAGCAGCTCGTCCTGATCGAGGTCGCGGTCCGGCAGGGCTTCATACAGGGACGTGGACCAGCAGTCGGGATCGCCGGCGAGGTCGGCGATGCCCAGCGCGGCACGCGCCGGGACGCCGGTGTCGACGGGCGCGGCCATCAGGTGGTTCCTTCCAACAAACGGTTCGGGTTGCTGACGGCGACCGCGTGCCAGGCGGCGGCGCCGAGGTCGAGCAGGGCCTGCGCCGGCGGTTCGGCGTAGGGCCGGTCGCTGGCCAGCACGACGACGTCGATGCCGAGCGTGCGGGTCAGCGCGTCGATGCCCTGCCGGCCGTACGACGAGGTGTCGACGAAGACGTCGTGGTCGACGACGAAGCGGCGGCCGCTGCGGGCGGCGAAGCGTTCGTGGTGCAGTGGCGCCAGACCGGCGCCGGCCACGAAGCACAGCCTCAGTCGGGGCAGCAACGAACGGCCGACGGCATGCCAGGCCCACCAGGCGGCCTGCTGCTGGGCGGGGTAGTCGACGAGCGCCGGCCACCACGGCTCGACCGACCCGCTGGCAGGCACCGCGCCGGGATGGACGAGCACCGGGCTGCCCAACGTCTCGCACAGCTCGAGCATCGGCGCGAGCCGCTCCACAGCGTGCGGATCGCGCAGCGAGGTGGCCGGCACCTGAAGGCCGACGAAACCCTCGGTAAGCAGCTGCTTCAGGCCGTCCAGATCGGGCTCGACCGCACTGACCGACGCCCACGCACCGAACGGTCCACCGAGCTCGCGCGCACCGTCGTGCCAGGCGGCGAGCAGGGGCACCGACTCGTCGACGGGCAGTTGCTCGATGCCGAGCGGCGACGACAGCGACACCAGGGCGGTGCCCGCCTCGCCCGCGGCGCGGACCGCGACGTCGTGATCGGCCGGGTCCACGTCGAAGGGCGGCTCGCCGGCGAGGTGCAGGGCCCAGCCGCGCAAGAGGGGTGGCGTGCTGCGCTGCCGAAGTGCCTCGACGAGGGCAGCCGGCCAGAGGTGCTGGTGCACGTCGACGGCGGCTGACGACACGAAACCTCTCCCCCGAGCGCGATTAGTGAACCGCTTCACTGTAACGCTTCACCTGCTTCGTGCAGAAGACCGTCTCGTCAACTTCCGGTTACGATCGCCGCGTGCGCCAGCGAGCCAAGCGGGTGACTCTTCGCGACGTGGCGGACGAGTCGGGGCTCTCGCCTGCTGCGGTGTCCTACGCGCTGCGCGGACTGCACGTCCCGGTCGAGACGCAGGAGCGGGTGCGCGACGTCGCCGAGCGACTCGGCTACCAGGTCGACCCGATCGCTCGCGCGCTCGCGTCAGGGCGGACCGGGACGATCGGGTTGCTGTGCGGCTCGCTGACCGACATCTGGCAGCAGGGCATGTCTGCCGACCTCGGCCGGGGCCTGCTCGAGCACGACCGGCACGCGCTCATCGTCGACGCCTCGAACGATCCCGCGTTGGAGAAGCACCTCGCCAACCAGCTCGTCGACCAGCGGGTCGATGCGCTGATCGTGCTGTCGGTCGACGCCACCGGCGAGCACTGGCCCGAGCTCGCGCGTCGCGTCCCGTTGATCTCCGTCGGCGACGGTATCCAGGGCGCAGCCGCCGAGATCGTGTTCGACAACGCCGGCGGCGTCGACACCGCGCTCGAACACCTGGCCGCGGCCGGGCACCGGCACGTCGCGGTGCTGACCCCGTCCTCGCCGAGCACGCCCGGCCGGCCGGCCGATGCCGCCGTCGCCAAAGCCGGCGAGCGCCTCGGCCTGCGCATCGAGGTGCACATGGCAGAGCACGATCTGCTGCGCGCCGCCGACATCGCCGAGCAGGTGCTGTCGGCGAGCACGCCGCCGACGGCGATCTTCTGCCTCGCCGACTCGATGGCCTACGGCGTCTACGCTGCCGCGCAACGTCTCGGCCTGCGGATCCCGCAGCATGTGTCGGTCCTAGGCTTCGACGATCATCAGGTGTCGCGCATCCTGACCCCGCCGATGTCGAGCTTCCGCTGGCCGCTCGACGACCTGGTGCGTGAAGTCGTGGATCGGACGATCGAAGCCATCGACGAGGACAAGCGCTCGCATCGCGTCGTGCTGACCCCGCAGCTGCAGGAGCGGGCCTCGGTCGCTCCCCTGCGGCCCGGTCGTCGGACCCGCTGAATAGAGTCCTGTGCGTGCTGCCCCTCGCGTCCGATCGACTGGGTGAGGCGCTGCGCTACTTCCCGCCGGCCACTGACGAGTGCCCGACCTTCGTCGAGGACACCTCGTGGGAACCGCTGCTCGACGGCGCGCGCTACCTGCCCGCGCTGAGCGACCTGCTCACCGCGGCCGGCCCCGGCGACGCGGTGTCGATTGTCGGCCTCGAACTCGACCCGACGCTCGACCTGCACGGCCGCGAGCCCGGCGACGCGGGGTACCATCCGCTCGGCGAACGGCTGGCGCGAATGGCTGCGGGCGGCGTCGAGATCCGGGTGCTGCTGGCCTCGCGAACGTGGGCGTCGTCGACGCCCGGCACGCTTTTCGGCGGCTTCCGGGCCACGGCCGAGCACGCTGCGCAGCTGCGCGCGTTGCGTGCGGATCCGGCGGCGCCGCCGCCGCTGCGCGACAATCCCGAACCTCCGCTGCGCGGGCGGGTGCTGCTCGACCACTCCGGCGGCGCGATCCTCGGCTCGAACCATCAGAAGGCGGTCGTGGCCCGCATCGGTGGCGACCTGACCGCCCTCGTCTCGGGCATCGACCTGGTGCGCCAGCGCTTCGACGCCGGCCCGCACGACTCGCTGCAGCTGGGCGGGCAGCGCTGGGGCTGGCACGACATGGCGGTGCGGCTGCGCGGTCGGGCCGCCGAACAGGTCTGGACGGCGTTGCGGTTGCGGTGGATCGAGGCGTCGACGCTGCCGCGCAGGTACCGCATCAACGCGTCTCGACGGCTCGTGCTGCTCAACCCCGAGCAGGCAGTGCCCCCGGTCGATCCGGCGGTCACCACTGACCCGGTGCCGACTCCGGGCACCGCAGTGCGCGTCGTGCGCTCGGCCCACCCCTTCAAGGTCGCGTCGGCGCTGCCGTGGCGGCGCAGCCCATGGCGCGTGCAGCCTGTGGGCGGCTACCAAGAGGTGTTCGGCACGCTCACCCATGCGATCTCACGCGCGCGGCGCTACGTCTACATCGAGGACCAGTACCTCAGCGAGTCGGCCGGCGGCAACGAACGCTACGAGCTGTGGCCGGCACTGCGCGAAGCAGCCGGACGAGGCGTGCGGGTGGTGCTCGTCGGGTCCGGTGTGCGCGACCCCGAGGACGTCGGGTTCCACCTGAGTCCGATCAACCGCGCCATGAACGCCGACATCCGCCGCAAGCTCGTCGATTCCCTCGACCGCCGGCATCGCAACAACGTGGCCGAGTTCCGCGTCGAGCACGTCACCGTGCATGCCAAGCTCGTACTCGTCGACGATGTGTTCGCCTCGATCGGTTCGGCCAACATGTTCAGCCGCTCGATGTTCGGCACCGATGCCGAGCTGTGCGCGGCCGTCACCACGACCACCGACGTGGTCCGCGACCTGCGGGTCGCGGTCTGGGGCGAACACCTGCGGGCTCCGCTCGAACCGATCCGAGCGCAGCTCGAGGACCTCGACCAAGCGTTGGGCATGTGGCGACCCGAATGGGCGGGCGTCGACGATCCCCTGCTGTGGCGCACGCCGGACCATCCAGCCGGTTTCGCGCCGGCCGAGCGGGTGCTGCGACTGGTCGGTCCGTGATCTGCGCGTCGCCCTCTCGGATTGGGTAGACACCCGGCTACCAGTCGATCGCAACGATGCGGAGCAACGGTGACCCAGGACGACGAGACCGACCGTCCGATGCCCGGCAACGGCGCCCACTCGGCCGACGATCGGCCCGAACACCGTCCGATGCCGGGCGACCGCGACCGCGACTCGGCGTCCGACGACGACGACGCAAAGGCCGACGACGACACGAAGTCGGACGACACGAAGTCCGAGGACCAGCCCGAAGGACCCGATGCCGAGCCCGTGTACAACGACCGCGACAAGCTCGACTTCGATCCCGACGAGGGTTTCTACACCGGCACAGCCGTCACGGGCGATACCGACATCCCGGGCGAACATGAGCTGGTGGACGACGTCCCGGAAGCGGACGAGAACTCGTCCGATGACGATGACGAGAAGGACGACGATAAGCACGACGGCGACTCGGCATAACCGGCTCGCCCGGATGGTTGCAGGACACATGGCGAATCAGCAGCTCATCCCAGGACCCGACCACCCGATCACCGTGCAGCCGCACGCCGGCCGGGTCACCGTCCGCCTCGGCGACACGGTCGTCGCCGACACCACCGCGGCCCTCGAACTGCAGGAGTCGACGTACCCGGTCGCGTACTACCTGCCGATCGCCGACGTCGACCGAGCGATGTTGCGCGACAGCGGTACCACGACGTACTGCCCGTACAAGGGCACCGCGTCCTACTACTCGGTGGCCGTCGGCGAGCAGGTCGTGGACGACGTCATCTGGTTCTACCCCCAGCCCTACGACGCCGTGGCCGACATCGTCGAGCACGTGGCTTTCTACCCGAACAAGGTCGAGATCGCGGCCTGATCTGCGACGCCGAACAACGCGCCGTCCGAGCCCGGGCGGCCGCTGAGCATGACGCCGACCGGCATGCCGTCGTCGGATGACACCCCCGCCGGGACGGACACCGCCGGCCAGCCGATCAGGTTCGCGACGACCGTCCAGCAGTCGGTGTAGGGCGCTCGCATCGGGTCGGTGAGCTCGGTGTCGGCGACCAGGGAGTCCCAGGTCGGCGCGGTGATGGGCATCGTCGGTGAGAGCAGCGCGGTGCACCCGGCGATCGCCTCAGCCGCCTGCCGGGCAAGGCGAGCGCGTACGTCGCCCGCGGCGCTCAGGTCGGTCGAGCTGGTAGGGAGCAGCAGCGCCTGTCCTAGTGCGATACGCCGTACTACCTCGCCGCCGGCGAGTCCGGCCCGCAGATAGCGCTCGAGGTGCGGGATGCAGGCCACCGACGTCAGCGTCATGTACGCCTGCAGCGCGCGGGCGGCGTCGGGGATCGACACCTCCACCACGTCGACTCCGGCCCGCTCGAGCCGGTCGACCACGTCGGCCAAGCGCAGTCGCACCCCTGCCTGGTTGGGTGCACCGGCGAGCTCCCGCACCACGCCAACCCGCGGGCGACCGGCGGGTGTGCTGGGCAGCGCCCGACCGGCCAGCACCGCCGTGACCAGCGCGGCGTCTTCGACGGTGCGGGCGAGCGGACCCACGCGATCGAACTCGGGCGCGAATGGCACCACCCCGGCGAGCGGGACCAGACCCGGCGACGGCGCGAAGCCGACGATGCCGCACTGAGCAGCGGGCTCGCGGATCGAACCCCCGGTGTCGGTACCGAGCGAGAAGGCAGCAAGCCCGGCGGCCACCGCCGCCGCCGATCCGCCGCTGCTGCCGCCGGGGCTGCGCGCCGGGTCCCACGGGTTGCGTGTCGCACCGAATACCGAGGTACGGGTCGAGGCGCCCATCGCGAACTCGTCCATGTTGGACCGGCCGAGCAGGATCCCACCGGCAGCTCGCACCCGAGCCAGCGCCGGCGCGTCGCGCAACGCCACGACGTCATCGCCTGCCCGCGACCCGCTTGTCGTGGCCTGTCGTCGGACGTCGATGTTGTCCTTGCTCACGAACGGCACCCCGGCCAGCGGCCCGAGCGGCGCACCGCGGGCCCGGCGCCGATCGACCGCCCGCGCCGACCGCAGCGCTTGCCCGGCGTCGACCCGGACGAGTGCGTTCAGGGTGGCATCGAGTTCCGCGATGCGGTGCAGGTGCGCCTGCGTGACCTCGACGGCGGACACCTCGCCGCGTACCACTGCGGCCGCGAGTTCGGCCGCGCTCCAGCCGACAAGCCCGTCGCCCGCGACCACGGGCAGAGCCGCCGCGGTGCGCTCCGGCTCCATCGCGCCAGCGTGGCAGCGTTGTGTTGCGGTCGAATGACGAGCAGGCGACCAGCATCATTCGAGCGGCGTGTTCGTCCACTCGTCGGTCGGGACGTAGTGCGCCAGGTTCTCCATCCGGCGCTGGACGCCCGACACCTCGCGCACCGCCTGAGCGACGACGCTGCGATCGATGGGCGACAGCGCACGCATCGTGACGACGTCCTGCGGTTCAGCGCCCCGGCGACGCTGGGCGAGCTGATGACGCAGCCGAGTGCGCTGCAGCGCCTCGAACACGTCGATCAGGATGACGGCCTGGTCGTCGGGCAGCATCGCGGAACCGGCGGCGGACTGGAGCCGTTCGACCGTCGAACCCTCAGGGGTGCCGATGCTCAGCGCGACGAAGCGGGCGATGTTGACGACGGGTGTCAGCGCGTGGGTCTTGAGGTCGAAGGTGCCCCCACGGCGGGCGACGACGTCGCGCACCGAACGCAGCCGAGCGCGCCGCGACAGCGACTCCTGCAGCAGCAGACGCATGGTGCCGGGGTGCCGGCGCAGGTCGCCGAAGACCCGGGCGACGGCCGGCAGACCGGGGTCGCCGTGGATGGGCCGGCCGTCGACGAGCAGCGACGTCATGATCGCGCCCTGGTCGGCCACCGGGTCGTCGAGCCAGCGCTGCGCGGCGGAGCGCCACTCGGCGTTGGTGCGGCTGAACGCCGGTCGGGCCGCGGTGGCGCCGTGGCTGTCGATGCCGAATCCCGCGCGACCGAGCACGGCCTCGACCTCGCGGAACACGGCGCGGTACCGGTCCTGCTCGGCCGGCTCGACCGCGTCGTCGAACACGACGGCCGAATCGACATCTGAACTGAGCACCGCCTCGCGGCGCCCGTTGCTGCCCAGGGCAAGCCAGGTGAAAGCGTCGATACCCAGGTCCGGATGCTCGCCGAAACACAGCGTCAGGGACCGGCGCAACACTGCGTCGACGGTCGCGGAGTAGACGGCCAGCACCTTGCTGGTGGCCAGCCCGCGGGCCAGCAGGTCGACGACCATCGACGGCGCCTTGCGGCCCAGTTCCACCAATTCCTCGATGTCGTGAGCCTGGACCACCTGTTGCCGCAGCGCGACCGTGGCCGTCGCGGGCGAGACGGCAAAGTCGGCCGGCGTCACCGCACCCCGCAGGGCACCACCGTCGTCGGTGACGAGCAGGAAGTCCGAGTGGGTGTCGAACAGCGTGATCAGCGCTTGTGCCGCCGACTCGCCCAGCCGGGTGGTCGGGGTCGGTCGCGCCATCACCTCGCCGGCCGGGGTGGACGCCGGGCGGTCGTCGACGAGGACCGCGCGGCGCAGGATGGCGTCGGTGAGCAGCCCGTAGCCGCCGTCGCCGACCTCGACGGCGGCATAGGTCAGGTTGTCGCGCGTCATCAGCTCGGCGGCCTCGCGCAGGGTCGTCGACGGCGTGATCACGAGCGGCTCGCGCACGATCAGGTCGTCGACCGTGACGTACTGGCTCCGTCCGGCCGGGCGGCGCTCGCCCTGCTCGGCCAGGAATCGTGCGCCGGACACCGAGCCGAGCGCCACTCGGGCCACCTCGGCGGGGATGCGGGCGATCGTCGTGGCCCCGACCGCCACAGCGCGCGGGCCAACCGTCTGTTGGGTCAGCAGCGCCGAGAAGCCGAACACGCCGCCGCGGCCGAGCCGCTCGTCCGGTCGATCGTCGGTGAGGTCGGTGCCGCTCCAGAGGGCGACGGCACCCTCGACGACGACATACAGCGCCTGCGTCGGCGCGACGAACGCGTCGATGATCTCGGCGCCGTCGGCGACGTGCAGCAATTCGGCCGCAGCGGCCACAGATTGCCGCGCGGGAGCGTCCAAGCTGTCGAACGGTGCATATCCGGCGAAGAATTGGGAAAGCATGACCTCACTTGCTGAGAGTTCTCCGACGCCGCCGACCTCTGCATCTGCCACGCACCAATCATCGCCCCTCGAGCCAGGGAGACCGAATGAGCCAGAAGCAGAGCGGGAACTCGCTCGACGCAGAACAGTCCGGGTACAAGCAGTCGCTGGGTAGTCGCCAGGTTCAGATGATCGCCATTGGCGGCGCGATCGGCACCGGCCTGTTCCTGGGTTCGGCAGCTCTGCTGAGCACGACCGGACCCGCTCTGGTTTTGAGCTACGCCATTACCGGGGTCATCGCCTACCTGCTGATGCGTGCTCTTGGTGAACTGGTGCTGCACCGCGCGACGTCCGGGGCCTTCGTCTCCTACATGCGCGAATTCTTCGGCGAGAAGGCCGCCTACGTCACCGGTTGGATGTACTGGCTCAACTGGGCGCTGACCGGCATCGCCGAGCTGTCGGCGGTTGCGCTGTACGTCCGGTACTACGTCGCGGACATGCCCAAGTACCTCACGGTGCTGATCGCGCTGGCCGTCGTGCTGGCCATCAACCTGATGTCGGCCAAGGCCTTCGGGGAATTCGAGTTCTGGGCCTCGATCCTCAAGGTCGGCGCGATCGTCGCCTTCATCGTCGTCGCGCTGGTGTTCGTCGTCGGCGGTATCCACGTGGGCAGCCACAAGGCGGGGCCCCAGAACCTCGTGAACAACAAGGGCGGGTTCTGGCCCACGTCCGACGGCTTCATGTGGTACGGCCCGCTGCTGGTCATCTCCACCGTTGTCTTTGCCTACGCCGCGATCGAAATGGTCGCTGTCGCCGCCGGGGAGATGAAGGACTCCGACAAGGAGGTTCCGAAAGCGGTCAACGCTGTGGTCTTTCGGATCGGCGTCTTCTACATCGGCTCCATCCTGCTGCTCGTCTGCATGCTGCCGACCGCCAGCTACAAGGAGGGCACGAGCCCGTTCGTGTCGGTCTTCAAAGCCATGGGCCTGGGCTGGATCGGTGACGTCATCAACGCGGTGCTCATCGTGGCCGCATTGTCGAGCCTGAACTCGGGGCTGTACTCCACCGGCCGAGTCCTGCGCAGCCTGGGCGTGTCCAAGCAGGCACCGCAGTTCACCCTCAAGATGAGCTCACACGGCGTGCCGTGGGCCGGCATCGTGATGACCTCGGGCGTCTATGTCCTCGGCGCGATCCTCAACATCCTGGACCCCGACGCCTTCGTGACGGCGCTTGAGGCCGCCTCGGTGGCGATCGTCTTCACCTGGGGGACGATCTTCTCCTGCCAGCTGCGACTGCGGTACCTGGTGAAGCGCGGCGTGATCGAGAAGAGCTCGTTCCAGATGCCGGGTTCGCCGTACACCAGCTACATCGGGCTGGCGTTCCTGGGGCTGGTGCTCGTCGGAATGCTGATCTCGGGGTGGCAGAGTTCGTCGCACTTCTGGAAGAAGACCGACTTCCTGGTCGTGGCGTTCGGTGTCCCGATCATCGCCCTCCTGCTCACGGCGGGCTGGATGATCGTCCGCAAGAACGTCATCGAGAACACCAACAACCGCCTCAAGGCCGTCTGGTCGAAGGACGGCAAGACCTACGACGACGTCGAAAGCGCCGACGACCTCGAACCGGACGGTGCCAGCGTTACCTGATGGTTGCGTCGTCCAGGACGAACGCCCGCCACGGATGATGCGGCCGGCGGGCGTGTCCTGGGTCGACCCCGACGAGACGCCCGCCGGGCACGGCGATCGACTCATGCGCCGAGTCCAGGTCGACGGTGAGGTGCTCGGCGACGTGAGGGCTGCAGTTCAGAGTTCGGCGCCGCCAGTCGACGACGCCGGAGTGCCCGTGTACCTGGCTGAAGGGCGTTGGCGCTGTTGCCGACAGCCAGCCGGGTGCGAGCTCGGTGGCGGCCGCCGCCCACAGCGGGCCGGCGCCCGGATCGGGATCGCCGCCGCCGAGCATCTGCCCGGCGTGGAACAGGACGTCGTCGTGCCTGCCGATGAAGGAATTGATCGCCGCGGCCGCCTGGTCGGCCCGCGGCGGTGAGTCGAGGGCCAGGCGCCAAAACCCCTCGGTCACTCCGGCGTGGGTGATGAGGAAGTCCTCGTCGGGCGTGCGGATCGTGGTGGCGACCCGCATCCGGCCCGTCGACCACCACCGACGCAGGGTGTCGACGGCGGTGTCGGCGATCCGCTCGGGCCAGCTGAATGCCGGTTCGCGCAGGTACTGCGCCTCGTGGTTGCCGGCCAGCTGCACCCACTGCTGCGGCTGCTCACGCAGGTAGCGGTCGACGAGGGCCACCACGCCCTCCGGCTCGGGTCCACGGTGCACGAGGTCGCCTACCTGCACCACCCGCAGGTCGTCGGGCAGCCGCCCGGTGCGCGGGTCGGCACCCAGCCGGCGCAGCTCGCCCGTCAGCTCGTTCAGGTGACCCGCGAGGTCACCGATCACGGCGACCCGCGCGGACATCCGTCCACCCTGTCATGCGTCCCACGTGTGTTACCAATGTGTGTGCCGTCGACCGAGCTGCCCGGGATCCGAGCAGCGGCCGTCTCGGACTGGATCACCGCGCACGTGCCGGGCGCGGCGCGGCCCTATGAGGTCGCGCTGATCTCCGGCGGCCGCTCGAACCTCACCTACCGCGTCGACGATGCCGCCGGTCACGCGTGGGTCCTGCGCCGCCCGCCCATCGGCGAGCTGCTGCAGACCGCGCACGACATGACCCGGGAGTGGGACTTCATCAGCGCGCTGGCCGGCACCGACGTGCCCGTGCCGGTCAGCGTCGGCATTTGCGACGACACAGCCGTCACCGGCGCGCCGTTCTACCTCACCGAGTGGTGCCCGGGCACCGTGCTCGGCGACGCCACCGTCGGCGCCACCCTCGCACCGGACGTCCGCCGGACCGTCGCGCTGTCGACCGCCACCGTGCTGGGGCGGTTGCACACCGTCGACCCGTCCGACGTCGGGCTGGTCGACTACGCCCGGCCCGGCAACTACCTGGCTCGACAGCTCAGCCGTTGGCAACGCCAGATCCACGCGTCCCTGATCACCGACCTGCGGTTGGCCGACGAGGTGCACGATCTGCTGGTCGCGCGGGTGCCCGACTACCCGCAGACGCGCATCGTGCACGGCGACTACCGCCCGGGCAATGCGATGTACGCCGATACCGGCGAGCTGGTGGCGGTACTGGACTGGGAGCTCGCCACGCTGGGCGACCCGCTCGCCGACCTCGGCTGGCTGCTCGGCTCGTGGGCGCAACCCGAGGATGCGGAGCCGTCGGTGACCGCCACTCCCACAACTGCAGGTGGCTACCCGCCCCGCTCGGTCTTGATCGAGGCCTACGTCGCGGCAGCCGGCCGGGAACCGTCCGACCTCGAGTTCTATCTCGCGTTCGCGCGGTGGCGCGCAGCGTGCGTGCACGCCGGGGTCTACACGCGCGATGTAGAGCGGGGCAGGCTGACTGCTGGCGACGACCTCAACGCCGCGCAGCAGTACGTGGTCGCGCTGCTCGATGCGGCTCGCTCAGCGTTGTAGCGCCGAGAACTGGCGGCCGATCAGTCGCGTCAGCCGGTTCGGCCGATCAGCACGATTGCCCGCTCGTCGTCGATGACCAGGGCGTCGCGGCGGGCCAGCCGCCACCTCGGCGTCGCGTCCAGCAACTCGGTAATCCGGCGGTCCTGCGCGGGCCCGGCGATCTGCAGCAGCAGCTGTCCGGCGTCGGTCAGGTGCGACCCGGCGACGTCCAGGCAGGCCCGGACGACGTCGAGGCCGTCGGCGCCACCGTCGATCGCGGTCACGGGGTCTGCCGGCCAGCGCTGCACGTCTGCGGTGGGGAGGTAGGGCGGGTCGGCGACGATGATCGGGAACTCCTCGCCGGCGAGCACGCCGTCCTGCAGCCGGACGCAGCGCACCTCGACGCGCGCGGTGCGTCCTGCGCGCTCGGCGTTGTCGCGGGCGTACTGCGCCGCTACCGGGTCGGCCTCGATCTGGACGAGGTCGCGGTCGGCCAGCACCGCCGCGGCCAGGCCGATGTGGCCCGCGCCGGCGCACAGCTCGAGGATTGCCCCGGGCGGTGCGGTTGGGGCCAGTTCCGCCGCCCACTCGCTCTGCGCGAGCGTCCATGGCCGCGGGACGAGCACCCGCTCGTCGTAGGCGATGGTGAGCGGCCCGAACTGGCACTCCTGCACGGCGCCAGAGGTCACGGCGCCAAATGTTACGGGAAGTTTTCCGAGCCCCCGATCGGGGCACAAAGATGACGTAGGCCCAAACCGTGGCGCCCACCTGGAATCAGGCCGCGCGCGGCACCGCCGCGCCGCCCAGGGGAGAGCACCGTGTACTTGCCGACGCCGCGTGGCCCGATCAGCGCGTCCATCGTGAGCGCGCTTCAGCATCGCGATCCGACCCTGCTCATCGACCTGCCGTTCACGGCGGTATGCGCCGATCCGCTCACCGACGACGACGTTCAGCTAGCCCTGTGGACCTGCTACGAACTGCACTACCGCGGCTTCGTCGACACCGATCCGACGTGGGAATGGCAGCCCGAGCTCATCGCGGTGCGCCGCGAGCTCGAAGGCCACCTGCTCGACGCGCTGCACCGTGACCTCAACCGTGAGCACGCAGTGCCCGCGTCGACCGAGCCGGTGGCGAGACGACTGCGCACGCTCGTCGATTCCGACGACGGGCCGTCGCTGTCCAGGTACGTGCAGCGCGACGCCACCGCCGAGCAATTCCGCGAGTTCGTCATGCATCGTTCGCTGTACCAGCTGAAGGAGGCCGATCCGCACACCTGGGCCGTGCCCCGGCTCGGTGGGCGGTCGAAGGCCGCGCTGATCGAGATCCAGATCGACGAGTACGGCGGCGGCGATCCGGCCCGCATGCACTCCGAGCTCTACCGGACGCTGCTACGCAGCCTTGGGCTCGACGACACCTACGGGGCGTATGTCAACGCCGTGCCCGGCATCGCATTGGCGATCAGCAACGTCATGTCGATGTTCGGGCTGCGCCGCGACCTGCGCGGAGCGCTCGTCGGCCACCTGGCCGCCTATGAGATGACGTCGTCCGAACCGTGCCGCCGTTACGCACGTGGGTTACGTCGGCTCGAGGGCGACGCCGCCGAGTGCGAGTTCTACGACGAGCACGTCACCGCCGACGCGCTGCACGAGCAGCTGGCCGCCCACGATCTGTGCGGCGGCCTGGCCGCCGACGAGCCCGAGCTTGCTGAGGACATCCTCTTCGGCGCGGCGAGCAGCCTGTACGTCGACACCCGCTTCGCCCAGCACGTGCTGGGCAGTTGGCAGGCCGGTCGGACGTCGCTCTACGAACCGGCGACGGAGCTCGTGGCCGCCGGTTAGTCCTTCGTGCCGGTGAGGGAGCCGCGCTTGTGGCTGCCGTCGCACAGCGGCTTGACGGCCGAGCGACCGCACCGGCACAGCGCGACGATGCGTGGGGTCGGGATCGGCACACCGTCGACGTCGCGTACGGCGAAATCGCCGCGCAGCACCAATGGACCGTCGGGGTAGACCGTGACGGTTGCCGCGGCCGGCGCGGCGGGTGCGGGATCGCGGTCAGGCATGCCCAGTTGCTTACCCAGCCGGGTGTCAACCCTGTCCGCGGACCTCGAAGCGGGGCTCCAGCCCGGCCCAGCAGTCGGGGTACTCGAGCTGGCGCTCCGGCGCGTTCGCGGCGAAGGACGTGACCCGCTGCGGATGGGCCGTCTCGAACATGATCGCCAGGGTGCCGGTGAGCCGCTGGGGCGTGAGCTCGGCCTCGCTCGCTGCCGTGAACGCCTCGCGGTCCGGGCCGTGCGGCGTCATCGAGCTGTGCAGGCTGATCCCGCCGGGCACGAAGCCGTGCGGCTTGGCGTCGTAGGCCCCGTAGATCAGGCCCAACTCGCTCATGACGTTGAGGTGGTGCCACGGCGGCCGGAAGGTGTCCTCGGCGACGAGCCAGCGGTCCGGGAAGATCACGAAGTCGAGGTTGGCGGTGCCCGGTGTCTCCGACGGCGAGGTCCAGCGTCGTGAAGATCGAAGGATCGGCGTGGTCGAACAGCAACGGTCCGACCGGCGAGAAGCGGGTGAGGTCGTACTTGTAGGGCGCGCAGGTGCCGTACGCGGTCAGCACACCGTATCCAGCGCCCGCATCACCGGTTCAATCCGGCAGACCAAGCGCGCGCGTTTACAGTGAACGAACATGGATGCGCAACCCAGCGCGGACTTCCGCCTTCCGGATGCCTCGAAGCGCGAGTTCGACGCACTGATCGGTGAGCTCGTCGACCGCGCCCGCGACGGCCAGCATTCCCAAGGTCGACTGCGTGGCCTGCTCGGGGCCATCGAGATGCTCACTGCAGACCCCTCGCTCGACGCGGTCCTGCGCAACGTCGTCGAGGCGGCCTGCCGCCTGGCCGGAGCCAGGCACGGCGCGTTCGGCGTGTTCGGCCCGGATGACCGCATCGAGCAGGTCTTCCACATGGGCGCCGACGTGGGCGATGACGTGGGCGATGACGTGGGCGATGACGTGGGCATTGAGGAGGCAGGTACCGGCCAGGCTGCCGGCGGGAGTGCCCTGCTGGACGAGCTGCTGGGCGATCCAGGATCGATCCCGCTTCAGCAGCTCGTTACCGACCCTCGACTCATCGGTGTCGGCAGAGGACTTACTTCGGTGCCGTCCTTTCTGGCCGTCCCCGTCCGCGTGAACGACGAGGTGTACGGCAATCTCTACCTGACCGGCAGCGCAGCCGGCCGGTTCAGCACAGAGGACGAGACGCAGATCTGCGCTCTGGCGCTCGCCGCGGGCACGGCCATCAGCAACGCCCGCCTGTTGCAGGAGTCGCGGCTGCAACAGCGTTGGCTCAGTGCGTCCGTCGAGATCAGCGAGCAGTTGATCGCCGACACCGGCGAGGACGCGCTGCAGGTGGTCGCGCGTTCCGTGATCGAGATCGCTGATGCCGACCTGGTTGCGGTGTGCCTGCTGACCCCGGGCAGTACGCCCGAACTGACGGTGGCTGCGGCATCGGGGGACGCCGCGCCGGAGCTGCTCGATCAGCGATTCGCCGTTGCGACGAGCCGAGTCCGCTCCGTCGTCGAGGACGCGACCCCGCTCCTGCTGATGCAGCACGACGATGCTGGCGTTCCAGACGGCGGCACCCTGCTCGGCACCGGCCCGCTGATGGCGCTGCCCCTGGGCGGCGCCGAGGGGTTGCGAGGTGTGCTCACCGTGGGCCGCGCTCGCGGCCGCCGCCCGTTCGGCGCCGTCGACCTCGCCATGGCCGCCGGCTTTGCCGGACACGCCGGTGTGGCGCTCGAACTCGCGGCCGCCCGTACCGCCGCGCAACGCCGGATCCGCTCCGAGGACCGGGACCGGATCGCACGGAACCTTCATGATCACGTGATCCAGGAGCTGTACGCCATCGGTCTGGGCCTGGAGGCCACGGCGACCCTCGTCGAGCCGGACGGCCTCGTTGCGCAGCGGATAGCCCAACGGGTACGCGACGTCGACCGGACGATCTCGCAGATCCGGACCAGCATCTTCGAGCTCCGCGGCCCGCTGAGCGGCTCGAGTAAGGGCCTGCGTGCCCGGGTGCTGGAGATCGGCACCGACCTGTTCGACGCTCTCGGGTTCATGCCTCGGACCGTCTTCTCCGGTCTCGTCGACCTGGTTGTGGACGAAGGTCTGGCCGAGGACCTCTGCGCCTGCGTGCGTGAAGCGCTCACCAACGTCGCAAAGCATGCGCACGCAACCAGCGCGGACGTCGAGCTGTCCGTGGCGGCCGGCACCGTGACACTCGTCGTGACCGATGACGGGGTGGGCTACCCGCCGAACGGTCGATCGAGCGGCTTGACCAACCTCCGGGTGCGGGCCGAGTGGCACGGTGGCTCATTCACTATTGCGGCGGCGGTTGCCGGGGGAACCATCGTTACCTGGCAGGCGCAGCTGTAGGCGTGGGCGAGTGTGCTGCGTCGGCGCGCCGACCCCGCTACGACGAGAGTCGCGCCCGTCGTAGCGGATGGGGAGCACACTGAACCGGTGCCCCGCCTTTCGATCGTGCCGTTCCGCTCCGTCCGAGTTCACACCTCGGCGGCCTTTGACGCGTTCGTGGGGGCGCGGCGCTGATGTCCATCCAGGACAGTCTGGTATCCGCCGTCGGCGCTGAACGGGGAGCGTCAGCCGCCGATCGGCTGTGCGAGGCGTGTGTTGATTTGCTGGCGGTCGACGCGGCCGCGATCTCACTGGTTTTCGACGGCACGAACACCGGCACGCTCGGGGCGAGCGGATCCGAGGCGCGCGTCCTGGACGAATTGCAGTTCACGCTCGGAGAAGGCCCCTGCTTGGAGTCGGTGGCAGCCCATGCGCCGGTTCTCGTGATCGACCTGGCCCAGGACGAAGCGTCCCGATGGCCGGCATACGGGCCGGCGATGCTGCGCCACGACATCCGGGGTGTTTTCGCAATGCCGGTTCTGGTGGCCGGTGAGTACTTGGGCGCGCTCGACCTGTTCCGTGCGCAGCCGGGTCCGTTGGACGGCGAGCATCTCGTCGGTGCGCTCGTTGCCGCGATGCTCGCCGAGCTGCCGCTGCTCGACCTGCTCGCCGGTGACCTGCACGCCGCCGCGAACGATCCGGACACCTCCGCGTGGACCGAGTTGAACACGATCACCCGCGCCGAGGTCAGCCAGGCCACCGGCATGCTGGTGGCGCAGCTCGAGATCGAACCGGCCGCGGCGCTGATGCGCCTGCGCGCGCACGCGTACGCCGAAGGACGCTCCGCGACCTCGGTCGCTCGCGACATCCTCGCGCGCCGCATCCGTCTGGAACACCACTGATGCCGCCCGTTGACGGGCAATCCGATTACCTGACCGCGTACCGAGCGGCCAACATCACGACAGGAGTGACTGATGGCTGACGGTGATCGCGAGGCGCGTGTGCTCGATGCAGTGGTGACGCTGGTCGACAGCCTGCTGCACGATTTCGACGTCGTCGATCTGTTGACCGATTTGACCGAGCGCTGCACCCAGCTGCTCGATGTGTCGTCTGCCGGTCTGCTGCTGACCGATGCGCGCCAACACCTGCATCTGATGGCAGCGACGTCGGACCGGACCGCTGAGCTCGAGCTGTTTCAGCTGCAGGCCGACGAGGGCCCCTGCCTGGACTGCTTCATGAGCGGGGAACCGGTGTCGATCGCGGACCTGAGCATTGCGGCGGAGCGGTGGCCGCGGTTCATCCCGGCTGCTCGCGAAGCCGGGTTCGCCTCGGTGCATGCGGTGCCGATGCGGGCCGCGGGCAGCGTGCTCGGCGCCCTGGGGCTGTTCGGCTCGCAGGTGGGAGAACTCAACGAAGCCGATCTGCTGGTAGGACGCAGCCTGGCCCACGTCGCGTCCGTTGCGATCGTGCAGGAACATGCCCCCTCGAGGGAGGTCGTGCTCCCGCACCTGCGCCACGCTCTGACCAGCAGGATCGTCGTCGAGCAGGCGAAGGGCTTCCTGCGCGAACGGTTGGACATCACCGTCGCCGAGGCGTTCACGCTGCTGCGGAGCTATGCCCGGACCTCCAGCACGCACCTGACCGAAGTTTCTCGTCAGTTGATCTCTGAGCCTGACGCCCGCCCGTCGATCATTGCTGGGCTGCGCGAGGTCGGCGCAACCGGCAACCGTTACAACTAAGAGTTGTCGGATCGGGCGTGCCGCGCGTGGGCGCGGCGCACCGCTTCGTCGACCAGGCGTTGTGCGATGTCCGCGAGCTTGACGTTCTCGCCCTGACTCGTCTGACGCAACCGATCAAACGCCTCCTCCGAGCTGCCGCCGGAGCGGCTGCGCAGGATCCCGATCGCCTGGTCGATCACCGCCCGATTGGTCAACGCGGCTTGTAGCTGAGTAGCCCGCGCATGCGCGGCGTGCAGCACCTGAATGTTGCCCACCGTGATTCCGGCCGGCGCGGCGAACTGCTCCGCCAACCGAACCGCGTGTTCGGTGAACGCGTCCCGTTTGCGGGCGTAGATGTTGAGTGCCCCGACAACCGTGCCACGCACGAGTAACGGAATCGACAACGCCGAATGCACCTGCAACCGCGCAGCGCGACCACCGAACCGGGGCCACCGGTCATCGCTGCCCAGCGACCCGCTGACCAAGATGCGACCGGTTCGCATCGCGGTCAAGCACGGCCCCTCCCCGCAGATGTCGTACTGCAGATGGTCGATCTCGCGCACGAACGCAGCGGTGACCGCCCACGCCAACACGACCGGCGGCCCGTCCCCCGCGCGGACGACTGTGACGCCCGCACCGTCACTGCCCGGGACAGCCAGGACCACCAGGTCGGCGATCTGCGCAAGTACTTGCTCGAGCTCGTCGACATCGGCCACCAGCCCGGCAAGACCCTGCACCGCGGTGGTCACGTCTTGGTCGTCGGAGTCACTCTGCGCCTGAGTCAGCCCTTGGTCGGGTGGCACGGCCCGACCGGTCTGCCGATCGAATTCGGCGCTGTGTTCACTCACGACGTTCAGTATCGCCCGAACTGCCGCCGGAGTCCGCACTCGCCCGACACATCCGACGCTGCACCCGGATTGGCGGGCTGCCTGATAGGTGAACACGTGGAAATCTTCCTCGTCGCCCGAATCGGTCTAGACCAGCAACCGCTGGTGTGGCATCGTTCGATGCGCTGGAACACAGCCTCCTGAGACGAAGCTCCCGCGTGCGCGAGCTTTTGGGGCAAACCGCCCACTCTGCCGGGACTTTCGGTGACCTCCCGCCCTACGGCCAGGTGACCATGTTCTTCGCGCTCCAGCACGACCTCGTTTCTGCCTGGCCTGTCGAGGTGACGGGGTGACCGCCACCGGGCGCACCGGCGACGGCGGGATCGTTCAACGCGATGCTGATGGTGCGTCCGGCGCTGACCTGGACCTGGGCGTCGACTTTGACGCCGATGACGACGTAACTGGGTGCGGGGAGGTCCGGCCGTTTGCGCGGCTCGTGCCGTCCGTCGAGCCGAGCGTGGTGTTCACCAGCTTGGCCGCGCAGTGCGTGCCGGATCTGTGCGACGACTGCACGATCGACATGGTCGACGGCAGCCGCGCGCAGTACGGCATCGTCTTTCCGCCCCGCACGACCAGCACCGGCGGGCTGCTGCGGCTCGCCGACCGCGCCGGCGTGACGCCGGATCATCGGCTACAAGTGCCTTTCGCCGCGCCGCACCTGACACGCACGATTCAAGATCAATACCAGGAGGCCGGGCCCCGCGAGGAGTTCCATGGGGTGGCCACCTTCGTGTGGCACCGCCGCGTGCCCACGCGCAGCGATCACATCGCAGCTGCAGTCCTCGTCGAGCGCGCCGTGCAGACGGTGGTGTCGCAACGCAGCGAACAGGCCTGGGACATCGTCGCCGCGGACGTCGAACATCTCGAGCTTGCCTTGCGGACGAGCCGACGGATCGGCGCGGCTGTCGGAATCCTGATGACCGTGCACAAGATCACCGCGGAGAAGTCCTTCGATCTGCTCGTGCAGGCGAGTCATCGCAGCAACCGCAAGCTTCGCGATCTCGCCGAAGACGTGGTCGACACCGGCTGCCTGGACTCGCAGCCCGCGGCCAGCACGACGGGATCGGTCACGTCAGAGTCAAGCCAATCCCGGTCGGAACCATATGCGGGCCGAGATCGGTCCGCGCCTCGTCGGCCGTCCCAGGGAGCAAGGTGTCGATCGGCAGATGTATGACGCTTCGGTCAGAGTAGAACCGGCAGTCCCGCGTCGGATCCGAACCCTGAGCGCATCAAACCCGGTGCCCGTGCTCTCGCAGAGGAACACCGGGCGCGACGCTGAGCGGGTAGACACGTACCCCCCGGTAAGTGTCCTGGTCGCCGGAGCTTTCGCTGGCGGCTGACCTGCTCAGAGATCAACGTATACCTATCTGGACCTGCGTGCGACACCCTCACCGGCCAGGATCGGCGCACGCCATGACAGCACCGATCGCAGCGCGGGATTCTGCGGCGGCCGGGTGAAGGTCGCGATGCTCGGCCCCATCGCCTGGCGGACCCCGCCGAGGCATTACGGGCCGTGGGAACTGGTCACGGGTCTGCTCACGGAGGGATTGGTCGCCGCAGGGGTCGAGGTCACCCTGTTCGCAACGCTGGACTCCGAGACCACGGCCGAACTCGACGGTGTCGCGGCCCATCCCTATGCCGAGGATCCGGCGATGGACGGTCGGGTGTGGGAGGCCATCCATACCGCGCACGCCTTGAACAGGGCGGCGGAATTCGACCTTGTTCACAATCAGCTGGACTGGTTGCCGCTGACCTTCGGCGGGCTTTCTCGAACCCCGATGGTGACGACCGTGCATGGGTTCTCCGGCGCCGCGATCCTGCCGGCGTACCGCCGTTCGGCGTCGACGCTGGTCTCGATCTCCGACTCGGACCGCTCGCCTGACCTGGACTACATCGCCACGATCCATCACGGCGTTGATCACAAGGTCCTACCTTTCCGCCAGGAGCTCGGCGAGGACCTGGTCGTGTTCGGACGGGTGCACCCGGACAAGGGGACGGCCACGGCGATCTCGATCGCCAAGGCGGCGGGGCGTCGGCTCGTCATCTGCGGGATCGTGCACGACGACGAGTACTTCGCGAAGGAGATCGAGCCGCATCTGGACGGCGATCGGGTCGTGTACCTCGGGTCGGTCGGCCCGACGCAGCGTGCACAGGTACTGGGGTCAGCGGCCGCGCTCTTGCATCCGATCGACTTCGACGAACCGTTCGGTCTGTCCGTCGTCGAAGCCATGATGTGCGGGACGCCTGTGGTCGCCTATCGACGCGGCTCCATGACGGAGGTTGTTGACGTCGGCGTCACCGGTTTCCTGGCCCACGATGTCCCCTCAGCCGTGGACGCGGTCCATAAGGCCGTCGAACTCGATCGTGCCCGGGTGAACGAGCAGGCCGTTCGGCGCTTCGGGGTTGCCCGGATGGTCGACGACTATCTCCGTGTCTACGACCGAATCCTGACCGGCTGACAGTCACGCGGGTGCCAGCATGCGCTCAATCAGCTCGGTCAGGGCCACCCAGGCGACACCGATGCGGGAGTCGTCGATCCCGTAGGGAATCCATAGTCGCCCGTCGTGCACCACGCCGCCGCAGGAGTACACAACGCTGGGGACGTAACCGTCCCGTTCGTTGGATGCCGGCTGGAGAAGCGGATCGGTGAGGCTGCCGATGATCCGGCTCGGATCGTCGAGGTCCAGCAGCAGCGCGCTGATCGTGTACACGCGCATCGCCCCGACAGCGTGTGTCAACACGAGCCAACCGTGCTCGGTCTCGATCGGCGGCCCGCAGTTGCCGACCTGGAGCAATTCCCATCCCCCGCGCGGACGGTGCAGCACCTCGGACTCGCTCCAGGTGAACCCGTCGTCGGACCACGCAAGGCTGGTGTTCTCGCCGTCGGTGCGGCACAGAGCGAGATGACGGCCGCGCACGAGACGGGGGAACAGGGCCATCCCCTTGTTGCGGGCCGCGTCGCCGGCCAGCCGATGGGCCTGAAACGTTCGCAGGTCGAGGCTCTGCAGCAGCCGTGGCTCAATGTTGCGGCCGTCGTAGGCGGTATAGGTCCCTCGGTACTCCACCGATCCGTCAGCGGCGACGAAGCGGGTGAACCGGGCGTCCTCCATCCCGTTGCTCTCCTCGGGGACAGACGGGTGCAGGATGCGTTGGCTGAGCTGTACATCGGGGTCGAAGGTGACGCCGTATGCGGATTGGACCAGTCGGCGCAGCAGATCGACGCCGGCCTGCCCCCCGGGTCGCAGGACCAGTTCGGGGAAGAGGTCGACGATCGCGCGTTCAAGGTCGGTCGTGTCGAACTCGGCGGGCAGGGCGTGCAGCAGGGCCCGGCCGAGCTCGTCGAACGGGCCCTGGTCTCCGAGCACCGACCGAAGGTTGGCGATCGTCCAGCGGGCGGTCGAAGTCGTGCCGCTGACGGTGGGCAGGGTGCGGGTCTCGAAGGCCCAGACCGGGCCAGGGCCGATCAGCGCGGTGCAGAAGGCGATCGACGACAGGTGACCCTCACCAACTGCTCGCAGGCTCATCGCGACTCGTACCTGCCCGACCTGCACCTGGGCTTGGTCAGGCGAGAGCACTGCACTCGGGTTCATCAGAGCGGCAGCCTCGGTCGAGTACTCGGCGGTGAAGGCCGCTCCGAGCAGGTGTGTCCGCGCGCTCGACAGGGAAGACGTGGCGTCGAGCCGCGCGGCGATGATCGCCGCGTGGCGCTCGAGTAGTTCGGGATAAGCCCGGTGCCTCGCGGAGAACTCGGAGAGCAATTCGGCAGCGAGCCGAACGACCTCATCCTCGGGCAAAGCCATCACCCGGGCGACTATCGCGGCAGCTCTGGACTGCGCGCGGTGTGGTTCCTCGCCGGGGAGGAACAGTCGCGCGATAACACGCCTCGGATCCGGCCGAAGTTCCGAATTCGTCCGGTGCAGCAGGGCGCTGGTCACCTCGTTGCGCGCATCCGGTCGGCGAGCTGCGCGGTCGCGAGCACCGCCAGCGTTGATTCCGCGCCCTGGTTCTGGTTGCGGCCGCCGGCCTCCAAGCCGTCGAAGCCTGCTCCCGTCGCCGGGTCGAACATGCAGACGGTGCTGTCGTTGTCGCCTAGGAACCACGCCCACGCCAAGGACAGCCCGATGCCCCAATGCGGATCGCCGGTGATCCGGTAAGCGGTGGCACACGCTTCGGCGAGGGCGGCGACCTCGATCGGCTGCTGGTCGAATTCGGGCACGGGCCACTCGTGTCCCCGGCCCGCAACGGGCGTGACCGAAAGGTGCCCGTCTCTCGTCTGCCGATCCAGGAGGAAGTTGAGCAGCAGCAGCCCGCGGTGCAGCAAGGCGGGCCGGTGGAGGACCGATCCCGCGATGATGAGCGCCTCCGGGACGCTGGCGTTGGCGTATCGCAGGCGAGGTTCGGGCCATGGCCAGTCCCGACCCTCACCCGGAGCCCCGACCACTTCAGCGCAGTCTTGGAGAAGGTCGATGGCGGACCGTTCTCCAGGCTCGTCCTGCAGCAGGTGCCCGGCGCCGATAGCCGCAAACGCCATCGCCCGATTGTGCGGGGAGCGCTGCTGTGCAGCGACGCGAAACCCCTGCAGCGCCTTGACGCGGATCAACGGAGACGCGGACGTCGACGCAGCAACCCCGAGACCCCAGACGGCTCGCCCCCACCAATCCCCGGTGGACGGCAGATCGGTCCACTGACCGTCCTCATCCATCCGGTTGCGGCATCTTCCATCGGACGTCACTGCAGCGAGCACGAAGTCGAGGTACCGCTGCTCCAGGTCCCTGAGCTTCGGATCTTTCGTTCGCTGCCTGCTCAGCACGACCAGCGCCCGTGCGGCGTCGTCGACGCAGTACCCGTGCTCCGGTCGGGGGGCGTCGTATCGTGCGTGTTCGAACAACCCGCGGTCGTCGGTCATCGCAAGCAGGTGGTCAAACACCGGCGCGGTGGCCGGAGCGAAGCGGAGGCCCGTCATGCGACGACGCAGGCCGTCGTCAGGCGGCCGAGGAGCGCGCGGAACTGCTCGGCGACCGCCGGCCACAGCAGGTGTTCCGTCGCCTGTCCGGCCTTGGCAGCCATCTCGGCTGCAACGTCGCGTCGTGTGATGATCGTGCGCAGGGCCTCGGCGATGGCGTGGGGGTCGCGGTGCGGAACGACGGTGCCCATGCCGTTCGCCAGCAGCTCGACAGCGTGTGGGAATCGCGTTGCGACAACGGGTTTGCCGGCCGCGACGGCTTCGATCAGCACTCCGGACGTCACCTGGTCGACGGAGTCGTAGGGCAGAAGCACGACGTCGGCGTCGGCGACGAGACCGGCAAGAGACGCTGCATCCCGGTACTGCGGATCGAGAGTGACCATCCGTTGCAGTCCCAACCGCCAAATCTGCTCCGTCAACCGGTCGCGGTACGCCTCGCCCTCATGGGCGAACACCTTGGGATGCGTCCGGCCGGCGATCACGTAATGCACGGGGGGAACGATGTCGGCGAGCTCCGCCATGGCCTCAATTCCCCATTCGATTCCCTTGCCGGGACCGAGAAGACCCCACGTCAGGACGGTGGCCCTGGACCTTCCCGCGCCGGTATTGCGGTCCTTGAGCAGGCCCGACGATGGCGGTGCGCCGTGCGGGATGACGTCGACCTTTCGCATGTCCACGGCGTAGCGGGTCAGCCGATCGCGGGCTGTTGCCGTCATGACGACCACGGCGTCCGCGGCGGCCACCACCGACTCGAGGACGTTGCGCTGGTGGGGTGTCGGAGTCACCAGGACGGTGTGCAGTACCACGACGACCGGCACGCGCAGCTCATCGAGTAGCAGCAGAACGTCCGCACCGTCCTGACCTCCGTACACACCGAACTCGTGTTGGACGATCACCGCTTCGCATTGATTCAGCTGCGCAGCGCCCGGAGCGATGCCGGCCCGGTCGCCGGCCACCAGGTGCGTGCCGGGACCCGCCTCTGGCTTGTCCAATAAGCGGACCACGACGCTGTCGTCCGCGCTCGATCCGACGAGTGCTCCACGCAGCGAGTCGGTGAAGGTGGCGAGCCCGCAACGCGTGGGTGGGTAAGTGCTGACAAAACCGAGGCGAGCTGCCATGACGGTCGAACCTTCCGGTGTCGGCGGACCGTCGCTGCGGCAGCCGGATGTGCTGAGCGACGGCGGCCAGTCGGGTTCGTAGCGCGCTGCGTCGATGGGATTGTCGAGCCCGGAAGGAGGAATAGCGGCGTCATCGCCGGGGCCGTCGCCAGTTTCAGGCGGCCTCAGTTGAAGCATCCACGCACCGGGCAGATAAACCAAACCTGACTGCGCCGGGCCGCGGTAGGTCCTTTGCCGCTGCGCGGATGGATTGATCGGGCACACGCTCAGGGCTTGATCGACGAGAACATCCTGAACGCGCGCCAGTTCTCGTTCGGAATGTCGCGACCTCCCGGCATCGGCGCCGCACTGCTGGGGGATCCGGTGGTTCTGATCTGCCGCCAGCGCAATGGAGGCGCGACGTCGGGATCGTTGCCGCGTCCCCCGGGCGAACACCCTGACGAACTGTCGCCGCAGCACGCCTGGCTCGAGGACGCTTTCCTCGACCTCATCCAAGAGCACTCCGAGTTTGCAGCTCCCGCCGCAACACAGGCGGCGTCGGCATGACCCAGACGGTCACGGTGCAGCGTCCTGGGGCGACCGGTTTGGGGGTGCCGCTCACGTCCAGCCGGCAGCGCACATTGTCGTGTTGGCGGTCATGCGGTCGGAGCGGACCAAGCTGCGCACCGTCCACATCCACTGTGCGGGCGTTGGCGCTCACATCGCTTTATGGGCCCGGGGCGGGTCGCAACGCAACCCGCCCCGGGTTCCGCACCGAACGGGCAGCCGGGGGAGCCCACCCGAGCCGGCACTCTCGACCTTCGTTGTTCGAGGTGGCCGCCGCCAGGGACCTTCGACACCATGCGGCCGGGTGATCTTCATTCTGGGCACAAGTCAGGTTCTTGACGTCCGTGGCCTGGAACATTCCTTCGCCGGTTACCCGCCCCTTGTTGACTCGACCGCAGGGCGCCACCCGACGAGTAAGGACCCGAGCGCGCATCAAGGCCCAGTCCCGCTGCGACGTTCGACCCTAGGGGGATGCGCACGGCTGACACATGGTTCGGACGTGACGGTCCCCTGCACGGCGCCGTGATCCCCCGACCGACCGACTCCCGAAGCACGCACCCCGTCGAGCACCGTGCTTGCGGTCCTGCTCGGCTTCGTAACGGCGACCCGCGGCGAGGTCTTATACGCGGCAGCGTGCCACTCGACTCCGTGGACGTCGACCAACACCGACCTCGACACCGTGGCCCGGCGGGTCGGGCTGGGCCATGATCCGCTCATTGCCGACGACGTGGTCCACACCGGCCGGCCCGGACGGCGCTGCGCTGTCCGGCGGCGAACGTCAGTGGCTGCTGCTCGCCCGAGCGTTGCTCGCCGACCCGACAAGGGCCTCGTCACTGCGGAGCAGTCGAGGTTCGTCGACGTCTGAGCCGGCGGTGGCGCGAGGGTCGGTGTTCGCGAGACCGTCGGCGATTGGATAGCTCGGGCCGACGTCACGGGGCCGGTCGGCAGGATCGCGGCCGGCGGCGTCGTGGATGCTGGACTCGACGTGACCTGTGTGGGCGCCTCGGGCACTACCTCAAGGGTGTCGAGGGAGTCGTGAACACCGTCATCATCAAGCCGCTGGTTTCTCCATCCGGCGTCTCGTCACCGCGCCCGTCGAATCTCCTCCGCCAAGGTGGGATACGGGTCGACCAGCGGCGCGCGACCGCGCCTCAGTTCCTCGCGGATCGCCGTCAGCGGCTCGCCGGCCAGGTAATGGCGTCCTCGACGTTCGCCCTTGGGGGTCAGTAGCCCGAGGTCAGCGGCGCGTACGAGATCCCGTGTGGCGGTGCGCTCGTCGAGCGCGGTGTGTTTCAGGTAGGAAGGACGAGTCACGCGCAGACCGAGCAGCGCGTCGAACAGGGCGGCGCCGAGACGTTCGGGCAGCCCGTTCTCATCGACAATGGTGTCGATGTGCTCCCACTGGCGTTCGGCGTCGGCAAAGCGACGTCGGAGGGTCTGAGCCTGCATGTGGTGCGCACGGAGGCTGAACTTCAACCACAGCGACGCGTCGTTGCCGGGTTGCCAGCTACCCCGCCCGACCGCGGCGAGGACGTCGTAGTACTCCTGCGTGTTACTACCGAGCCATTCCTCGATGCTCGAAAACGTCGGCTCGACCAGGTGATCCTGGGCCAGCACCATCGTCTGCAACGCGCGTGCCATTCGACCGTTGCCGTCGCGGAACGGGTGGATCATCACCAGGTTGAGGTGAGCCAGTGCACCACGGACGAGCGGATCGTCGTCGGCTTGGGGCGTGGCCAGCGCACGGGACAACGTGGCCACCAGGCCAGGAACATCCTCTGACGGCGGGCCTTCATAGACGTTGGCGTCGCGGCGGTCGTCTCGGACGTACACCGAAGACTCGCGATACCTGCCCGGGTACTTGGCAAGATCGTGCTCGAGCAGCATGAAGTGCATGGAACGCAGCACGCTCTCGTCGATGACGAATCCGGACGACGTCGCGACATTGAGGACGTAGGTCAGGACGCGTCGATACCCGAGGATCTCGGCCCAGGTGGCGTCATCGGCGCTCAGGGGCGGTTCGTCGTCGACGGCGGCGGCGGCGTCCTCCGTGGAGACGGTGTAGCCCTCGATGGTGTTCGAGCCTTGGATCGCGCGAGCGGCGCTGGTGCGGCGAAGGCCACCGGTCCACCGCCGAGGGATGCGTAAGACATCGGCCAAGGCGGCGCGGATGTCGTGAACCTCGCCGATGACCTGCGAATCGTCAAGATCCGGGTTGGGCGGGCGGAACAGATCGGGCATGTCGCTATGTCCTTATCTAAGAGACACAGCCTCGCATTGGGAGGTCGCTGTGTCACTTATTTACAGCCAACCGACGGAGAGACACGCGGATCGCACACCGTGAAATTAGCTGGGCGGCCTGCGTGGACGCCCGACCCGTCAGCAACCCGGCACGCAACGACGACACACGATCAGGACGAGACCGGCGAGAGCGAACCCACGGAGTCGGGCCACTCCACGGCGAGCGGCGCAGCCGGACGCAACCGAGAGCACGAATCCCCGAGCTGACTTCGTCCGACTTCTCGTCGGGGGACAAGGAGCCGGACGAGAGTCATTCCGATACGTCGTGCCGATGCGGCCGGCGGCACGCTCAGAACCGCATCCCCGCTAACCCACGCGGAGCGCGCGGTTGGGTCGCAGCGTCGAGAGGGCGGGGCGCGCGGCCGCTGCCGGGTTCAGCCCGCCGGCTAGCGTGAAGGCGTTCACCCTGCCGTCGGTGGACCCGATGTAGAGCGTGCCGTTCACCACCGTCGGTGCGTCGAAGTAGTAACTGTTGCCGGCCGTGTAGGTCCACAGGGTTCCCCCGTACGAGGCGTCAAGGGCGTAGACCTGGTCGGCGTAGTTGCTCGCGTAGACCACACCATTGGCAACTGCGACCGACGCGCCTACGAGCCCGCTGGTCGTCGTGCTCCAGACGGTGGCGCCGGTATACGCGTTCAGGGCGTAGACGTGGCTGTCCGAGGCCCCGATGTAGACGACCCCGTTCGCCACCGCCGGCGATGAGTAGACGATCGCACCCAGCGAATCAGTCCACAGCACGCTTCCCGTCTGTGCGTTCAGCGCGTAGAACTTCTGGTCGTCCGAGCCGACGTACACGACCCCGTTGACCACCGCGGGCATGCCCTCGACGGTGCCCCCGGTCAAGTAGCGCCAGATCGAACCGCCCGTGGTCGCGTTCAGCGCGTAGACGTAGTCGTCGGCAGAGCCGATGTAGACGATGCCGTTCGAGACCACGGGCGAGGAGTAGATCGCCCCGCCCGTCGTGGAGGTCCAGACCAGGGCCCCGGTCGTTGCGTTCAGCGCGTACACGTTGGCATTGAACGAGCCGATGTACACGATGCCACCGGAGACCACCGGCGACGATGCTGTGTCGGACCCGGTCGCGTAGCTCCACTTCAGCGCACCGGTCGTCGCGTTCAGCGCAAACACCTTGCCGCTGTTCGTACCGACGTACACCACACCGCCAGTGACGCTCGGTGTGCTGTAGCCGCCACCCGCGGCCGCATAGGTCCAGCGCACCGCGCCGGTGGTGGCATCGACCGCGGACAGGCCCGACGAGGACGACAGGACGTAGGCGAGCCCGCCGGACACCGTGATCGAACTCTCGACGGCGGAACCCGGTGAGTACGTCCAGGCCTGGCCCAGGCCCCCGACGTTCGAGGTGTTCAGCGAGTTCTCGTAGGCGTTGTACCGGCCACCACTGGCCTTGTAGCCGAGCTGGGTCCAGTCGGTGCGGACGACGAACGAGGCCTGCGCCCCGAAGCCGCTGCGCCGGCCCGCGGCGCTGATCCACGAGGTCCCCGGTTGCGCCGACGCCGGCACGACGAAGCCGCTGTAGGTGAAGCTCCCGGTAGCGGTGGTGGACACCAACGCGACGTCCGTTAGGCCGTAGTACAGGTCAACGAGTTCGTTGGCTCCGAAGCCGGCCCCCGACACCGTGGTCGTGGTCGTCGGGGGCCCGACCGCGACCGACAGCACCAGACCCGGGGTGACCGTGAACGTTCCGGCGGCCACGGTGGCGCCGGCGGACGTCACCGTCACGGGGCCGGTGCTAGCACCTACCGGGACGGACACTGTGAGCTTTGCTGTCGACACCACGGTCGCGGTCGTGGATACGCCGTTGAACGACACGGTGGCCGGGGAGGTGAAACGCGCCCCGGTGATAGTCACCAGCGTGGCAGGTGGCCCGGAGGTCGGCGCGATGGACGACACGGACGGGGTCACGGTGAACGAGCCGGCGGAGACGGTCGACCCAGCGGACGTCACGCTGACCGGCCCGGTGGTCGCAGCGGCGGGAACGGGCACTGTCAGCTTCGTCGCCGACACCACTGTTGCGGTTGCGGCGGTCGCGCCGGTGAACGTCACGGTTGACGGCGAGGTGAAGCCGGTGCCGTTCACCGTGACCACCGTGCCCGGGGGCCCCGAGGTCGGGGTGATCGACGTGACTGTTGCGGCAACGGCCAGCGGTTTGGGGCTGGTGGCCTGCGAGCTCGCTGCCACCACGGTGATCCGACCAGACGTGGCTGCGGCGGGCACCGTCGCGGTGATCCGTTTCGCCGAGCTGATGTGGAACGTGAGGTGGGTCGAGTGCAACTCGACGCGGGAGACCGAGGCCAGCCCTGTACCGGTGATGACGATCGACTTGCCGGCCGCTGTCGTGGCGGGCGATACCGACGTGATCGTCGGGGCGGCCACTGGCGTAGCCACTGGCGCGGCCGACGCCAGTGGACGTGCGGCAGCGACCGAACCACCGCACGCGAGCGCCGACATCGTCACCACTGCGGCGACGGAAACCGCAAACCGTCTGCGTTGTGTGACCGCGATTGCGGCCGCGGCCAGAACTCGGTTCATTGTGGTCTCGGGAGAGTCCCGCCGAGTGGTGTAAGTCGGGTTCCTGATCGTGGTGACCGGTGT